>CAXMPS010000095.1:0-10316 GCA_964194995.1 uncultured Gammaproteobacteria bacterium
AAGAGAGTCTCGGCGGATGTCCAAGGTGTGTCCGCCCCAGCGTCGACCACCCTCACCGACGGGGTTTATGACGAGATCCGTCGGCTGCGGAGCAAGGTCGGCGAGAAGTAACGTTCCATTCAGGCATGCCTGAGCGGAACCCCTGGAAACCCGACCGACCCCTCTTCATCGGTATCGCTGGAGGTTCCGGTTCGGGAAAGACGACCATCGCTCAAGCAGTGGTTGATCGGCTCGATGGCAAAGTGGCTCTGCTCCAGCACGATGCTTACTACCGGGACATGCCGGACCTGTCGTTCGATGAGCGGACGAAGGTCAACTACGACCATCCGGCTTCTCTGGAGACTCAGCTGCTTGTGGACCACCTCGTCATGTTGAGATCGGGGGCGGCCATCGAGAGGCCCATCTACGACTTCGCCCAGCATCTGAGGTCTGACGACTCAGTTCGTGTCGAAGCTGCTCCGGTGGTGATCGTTGAGGGGATTCTCGTGTTGGCCGAGCCTGAGCTCCGATCCGAGCTCGACCTCAAGATCTTTGTCGACACCGATCCTGACCTGAGGCTGGCGCGACGGCTGAAACGAGACACCGAGGAGCGAGGGCG
Source organism: uncultured Gammaproteobacteria bacterium (assembly GCA_964194995.1). Taxonomy (GTDB): domain Bacteria; phylum Actinomycetota; class Acidimicrobiia; order Spongiisociales; family ZC4RG35; genus JACZUI01. The sequence goes on from CAXMPS010000095.1 coordinate 599, forward strand.
AAGTGTCGACTCTGTGATTGATCAATATTTTGGCACCGTTCGACCCATGCACCTCGAGTTTGTAGAGGGCTCGAAACGGTACGCGGACCTCATCATCCCTGAGGGCTATAACCCACGGGCGGTGGCAACCGTGGTGGAGCTGATCCGTTCCCGTCTTGGCTGACAACACTTCCCTGTGCGCCTGACGAAACCGGAGGTCGGGGACTGTTCATAGAATCACCTCGTATGTCAGGTCACGCTTCCGTTGCGATTCTCGGTGTCGGCGCCATGGGCAACGCCCTCCTCACAGGTTTGCTGCGCGCCGGGTGGGACTCGGAGGACATATCACTGTGCACTCGGAGGGCAGAAAGGGTCGAGGAGTTGGCCCAACGCACCGGCTGTCGCGTCACCCTCGATCCGGCCGAAGCCATCCGTGGTCGCCAAGTGATCGTCGTCTCCGTAAAGCCTCGGGACGTGGATGCTCTGCTTCAGACACTCGCCGGTGAGCTGGAATCGGGTCAGCTGGTCCTTTCCCTTGCAGCCGGTGTCACGACACGGACCTTCGAGGAGCATCTGGGAGACGTTCCCGTAATCAGGGCCATGCCAAATACTCCTGCGCTGGTGGGAGAGGGTGTGACCGGGATTGCTGCCGGTGCATACGCCGGATTGTCGGAGTTCGATCTGGCCCGGGAGGTTCTTGATGCGGTTGGGTCGGTTCGGATGATGGACGAGTCTCTCCTGGACGCCGTCACCGCCGTTTCCGGCACCGGACCCGCCTATGTCTTCCTTTTGGCTGAAGCTTTGACCGAGGCCGCACTACGCGAGGGGATACCCCGCGATATTGCGGAGCGTTTCGTCAACCAGACCATTCGAGGCGCCGGACATCTCCTTACCGGCACCGGGAAGTCGCCGACCGAATTGCGGTCGCAAGTGACATCACCCGGCGGCACCACGGCGGCGGCGATGCACGTTCTCGAGGAGCGAGGATTCCGCGCCATCGTTGAGGACGCGGTGCGCGCCGCTGCAAAAAGGGCGACCGATTTGGGCGGCGAGAGTTGAGCATCTTTTCGAAACTGGTTGTGACCACGACTCAGGCGCGACCGGTCGAAAAGATCATCACCGGCACTCGACCGGGAAAAGCCCTGGCCGGCAGGTTCGTTGCCGGAGACACCTTGGATCAGGCGGTTGCAGTCGCCGAGACTCTCAACGCCCGAGGCTTTCTGGTTTCGTTGGATCTCCTCGGCGAGGAGGTGCATGATCTCGATTCGGCGAAGCGTGCCCGTGACGAATACCTAGAGTGCCTCGATCGGATCGAAGGCGATGAGTTGGTCGCCAACGTCTCGGTCAAACCCACCCAGCTCGGTCTCAGTATCGACGGAGATCTAGCCGCAGAATCGATCTCTGTTCTGGCCCGGCGAGCCGTCGAAGTTGGCACCACAGTCACGATCGACATGGAGGACTCCAGATACACCGAAGCCACGGTGCACCTCTACGAGAAGGCGCAGTCGGAGCATGGCAACCTTGGTATCGCTGTCCAGTCCTATATGCGTCGCACTCCCGATGACCTGGATCGTTTGATGGGTCTTGGCGGCCACATTCGGCTGTGCAAGGGGGCATACGTCGAGCCGGAAAAGGTCGCATTGACTTCAAAGCCCAACGTCGACGCAGCTTTCGCCGAGCAGTTGGAGACTCTGATGGGGAACTCGGTCGTCAAGCCCGCTGTCGCCACTCATGATCTGAGGCTCATTGACCTGACCCGTGAGCTTGCCCAAGCCAGGGAGCTCCCCTTCGAGTTCCAGATGCTCTATGGGGTGCGAACCAGTCTTCAAGACGAGTTGGTCGCGGCGGGTTATCCACTCAGGGTGTACCTCCCGTTTGGGTCCCAGTGGTACCCCTACCTGACACGCCGTCTGGCCGAGCGCCCCTCCAACGCGTGGTTCTTCGCCCGCGCCGTGCTGGGTCATTAGTGGCCCGTCTTACAAATGATTGTGGTGTCTCTCCGACCCTCGACGTCGCTCGCGGTGTCCTCCGCCTCACCGCACCGACGGGTGCGCCTTCGTAATGCGTCCTTGCTAGTCGGCCGCCGATGACTCGGATGACACCGCCTCCGGTCTTTCACACCATTTGTGCGACAGACCACTAGTTCACTGAACCGGTCGCGAGGCACTCCTACACTCGCCAACCATGGCTCTCACCCAGGAGCGACAGGAAGAAGTCACCGAAAAGGCCCGCCCCAAGGCGTCGCACATCATCGAAGGTCTCGGGATCGTGGGAGCCTTGGGAACACTGGCCTTGGGTCTACTGGGGACCCTCCCCGAACACCCCGAATTCGACATAGGCCGCGAGGTCTTTGGCAACATTCCCGACTCTCTTCAGGTCACCTTCTATGTCACAATGGCCGTCTTCATCTGGCTGACGGCGCATCTCTTCGCCCTGCGCGCAGCGAGTTGGCAGCAGGGGAAACGCGAACGTCGAGCCGGGCAGTGGCAGCAGCGATTCAACGACCTTGCCGCCGGGCTCTCGATGAAGACGCTGATGCGCGACCCCCGTTCTGGCGTCATGCATTCGCTGATCTACTACGGGTTCGTCATTCTCTTTCTCGGCACCGTCACTCTCGAGATCGATCACCTTCTGCCGGGGGATCTCAAGTTCCTCCACGGGGCCGTCTACCAGGGCTACTCCGCCATCCTCGATCTGGCGGCACTCGCGTTCCTGGGCGGTCTCGGTTTGGCGATTCTCGGGCGCTACCTCGTTCCAAGTTGGCGGATCCGGTCTAAGACCAGGCCCGAAGATGGGTTCATACTCGCTGTTTTGGTGGGTATCGGGCTCACCGGGCTCCTGACCGAAGCCGCCCGGATATCCCTAGTGGGTCGCCCCGACTTCGAGGTCTGGTCATTTGTCGGATACCCACTGTCGGCACTCATCGACGCCTCATCGGCGGCCACGTGGCAGAGAGTTCTATGGGTCTCACACGTGGGTCTTTTCGTGGCCTTCCTGGTGATCCTTCCCATCACCAAGCTTCGTCACATGGTGACCTCCCCAGCCAACTTGTTCTTGTCGGCGAGGGACCGCCCCAAGGGGGCCATGAGAGAGATGCCCAACCTCCTAGAGGTGGACGACATCGAAACCCTCGGCGCGTCGATGGTCAACGACCTCACTTGGAAGCAGATCTTCGACACCGACTCCTGCACCATCTGTGGGCGATGCACCTCGGTGTGCCCCGCCAACATCACCGGCAAGCCTCTCGACCCGAGAGAGATAGTTCTCAAAACCGGCGAGGTCGCAGCGGCAGCAGCGAGCATCTCGCCGCCCGTCGGCTCGATCGCGGCCATAGACGGAGATGGCTCGCTGTTTGACCGGGTTCGCCCCGAGGAAGTGTTCGCATGCACCACCTGTGGCGCGTGCGATGAGATCTGTCCCGTGAACATCGAGATCCTCGATCGAATCCTCGACATGCGTCGCTATCTGACCCTGATGGAATCCGAGTTCCCTCCGGAGCTGGGCAAGGCATTCGTGGCAATGGAGAATCAGTCAAACCCGTGGGGAATCAGCCAGCAGACCCGGGGAGATTGGACGAAGGAGCTCGATTTCGAGGTGCCGGTCTTGGGGGAGAACGGGAAAACCACAGCCGAGTACCTGTGGTTCGTTGGGTGCGCTGGCTCGTTCGACGATCGCAATACGGCCGTATCGGTCGCCCTGGCCCGTCTGCTCAGAAAGGCCGAAATCGATTTTGCGATTCTCGCCCAAGCGGAGAAATGCAACGGCGATCCCGCGCGGCGAGCCGGCAACGAGTTTGTGTTCCAGCAGTTGGCCCTTCAGAACATCGCGACGTTCGAGGAGTTGGGTGTGAAGAAAGTCATCACCCAATGTGCCCACTGTTTCAACACCATCGCCAACGAGTATCCGCAGTTCGGAGGCGACTACGAGGTCGTGCATCACAGCCAGCTGCTCGCCGAGATGCTCACCCAGGGTCGGATCGAGGCGCCCACCAAAGCAGACGGCCAGCCGAAGAAGATTGCCTACCACGACCCTTGCTACCTGGGGCGCCACAACGACGTCTACCTGGCACCCAGAACCGTCGTGGGGGCCGGTTTCAACGAGGTCGTCGAAATGCCTCGACATGGCACCCGCGCTCTTTGCTGTGGCGCCGGCGGTGCCCGGTTCTGGATGGAGGAGCACACCGGGAAGAAGGTCAATATCGAGAGGGCCGAAGAGGCGCTCGAGACCGAGGCCGACGAGATCGCCGTGGCCTGCCCGTTCTGTCTGGTCATGTTGGATGACGGCGTGAAGGAGTTGGGACGCGAGGACGTCCCGGTTCGCGATATCGCCATGATCTTGGCGGACGGGCTCGATCCCACGATCCCAGGAGAGGCCTGATTCGCCCTTTCGTCCTGCTCGTTGCCGGCCTTGTTCTGGTGGCGGCGTGCACCAACGGTGCCCAATCGCCGTCGCCAACAGATCCGTATCCAGCGACAACCCTGCTGGCGGAGACCTCCACTACAACCATGCCCATCGACCAAGGAGCGGAGGCATTCAGGAGTTGTCTCGCGGAGCAGGGTGTTGAGATCGATGTCATCCCGGTTGACGCCACCAACCGGCCCCGGCTCGACCTCGCCCTGGAAGGGTTGGACCTCACTGATCCGGTCCTGACGGAGTCAATGGCTGCCTGCTCCCCGGTCTTGGAGACCGGCGCTCTCGACCTCAGCTCAGAGGAGTTGTTGCGGATCCTCGTGGTCGACCAGTTGTCGGCCTTCTCACAGTGCGCCCGCGATATGGGTGTCCAATCGTTCCCCGATCCGGTACCAGGGTTCTCCGGGGTCGGCTCGCCATACGCTGTTGCGGAGATTCCATACTCTGATCCTCTCTTCAGAGATGCCGTAGAGATCTGTCGGAGTCGTATCCTCGCTGGCGTTCCTGGTTCCCAGGAGTCTGCTGATTAATGCCGTTGCTCAGATCGGCGGCCAGGCGCCCCTTTCGCACGGACGAGGTATCGCCACTCCTCGGGTCGAAATGGCGGGGCCGAGGACACCGCGAGCGGCGATGATCTGGTCGTTGAGGTGAGTGACATGCATTGTTAAGCGGGCTCCCTAGTAGCCGCGTACGATCGGGCGAATCTATGGCGTTGCCTGTCATCACCCCGGACACTTACGAGAAACAGGATCTAGACCGACCCTGGCAGGTTGTTGTCTGGAACGACCCAGTCAACACGATGACCTACGTTGTCTATGTGTTTCGCAAGCTGTTCGGGTTCAACGAGACGAAGGCGACGGAGTTGATGCTTCAGGTTCATCACGATGGCCGTGCGATCGTCGCGGACGGCCCGCGGGAGAAGGCAGAACTCGACTGCTACCGGCTCCACAGCCACGGCCTATGGGCGACGATGGAGAAGGTTTGAAGCCGCGTTTTCGCCGCAAGGGCGATTCAATAGTCGTAAATCTGCCCGCCGAAGAGCGAGGAGTCCTGGCACAGGTGCTCGACCTGTTGGCCGATGTGGAGCGGGTGGAGGATGATCCTGCCCATCGCAGGCTGAACGTTCCTGTCTATCTAGATGACGCGGAAGCCAACGAAGAGTGGTGGCGGCTCATGGGTGACGAGCTAGACCAGTCTCGTGCTCACGATCGGGATGTTTATCGGCGGCTCATGGAGACAGCCGACCAGGTGGTCTTGTCGGACGCCGACGGAGACGCCGTTGTCCGCGTTATCAATGAGGGTCGGTTGGCGTTCGCCGCCAGACTCAAACTCGACGTGGAGGAGGATCACGATCGGCTACCCCAGGCGGAGCGGGCGGCACTCGACTTTCTCGGGTGGATTCTCGAGGATTTGACTGTCGTGTTGATGCAGGCTCTCTGACTCCGCCCACTCTCGAGCCCTTTATGAGACAGATCACTAGGTTCGTGGGATCTGCCGAAGTTCGGGTCTACCCGAGAGGCTGGTCTGGCAGGAGGTGGTGAATGCTTGGCGATCCAATAGCCGGGTTGAGAAGCCCATCGGGGTCACTTCTTTCGGTCTACCTCGATCGTCCCAGCCCTGGTGGTGTCTCGGCTCTGACCAGCGACATGCTCCGCCCGATCAGGGAACGAGCCAGCTCGATGTCGAGAAAGGTTCAGAAGAGTGTGCGCCGGGACTCTGATCGAATCCATCAGCTCTCGGATCAACTCGAGCTGGATCCTGCTCCCTCCTTTGCGGTGTTCGCTTCCGATCTCGACCAAATTTTCGTTGTTGAGTCGCTCACGCACCAGGTCGACAGCACGTCGACCCTCGGTCCCCGGCCTTACCTACGGCCTTTGCGGGCGGCTCCCCGGCCGTTGCGAGCCGGGATCCTCGTGGCCGATCGGACTGAGGCTCGGGTCTTCGTAGCCTCCGGCGAGTTGGTCGAGGAACTGGGCGAACCTCTCACCGTGGACATCGGTAGGTCGAACTTTGGCGGCTTCTCTGGATACCGAGAGCACACGGCGCGGGCCCATGCCGGTGAGACAACCAGTCGGATGTGGAAGGAGGCTGGGTTGAGGCTCCTTGGGGTTCACCAGGATCGGCCTCTCGACTATCTCGCCATTGGGGCCCTTGATGAGTTCGTTGAGGAGATTGGCCGTGGGCTCCACTCCTATCTTGGGGGCCTGTATCGAACTTCATTCGCGGTCCCTTCTCATCGGTTGAGCCTTGCGATGCTGCGAGCAGAGCTGGGCGATCTCGGCGCCAAAGTCCGACGCAACCGTCAAGCTGCGCTGGCCGGTCGCGTATGCGATACGGCATGGAGCGGCGGACATGCGGTGCTCGGCCTCGCCAAATCGATCGAATCGGCCAACGTGCAGGCCATCGACACTCTGGTGGTGTCCGGGTCCTTCACTCGCCCGGGCGTCGTCTGCAACGGGTGTGGGCACCTATCCCGGTCGGGAGAGGTGTGCCCCGTGTGCACTCAGAGGATGTTCCGGGTTCACGATGTCGTGGCCGCCGTCATGGATTCGGTAGTTGCCGCTGGAGGCATGGTGCACCACATAAGCGTGCCTTCGCCCCTTGACGCCGACGGTATTGGAGCGATTACGCGCTTTCGGATTCAGAATTGAAGGGCAAGTACCCTTCGTTCCGATGAGAGACGTACTGGAGAAGGCGGCAAGTTGGAAGGAGCTGGGCAAGGGCGTTGCCAAAGCCACAGTTGTCAAGGCATACGGATCTTCGCCTCGCGGCCCGGGCTCGGTGATGCTCATTGCCTCGGACGGCCAAATGGAAGGTTCGGTCTCCGGCGGGTGCGTTGAGAACGACGTCGTCGTACGAGCCCTAGGTGTTCTCGAGTCTGGCAAGCCGGATCTGGTGACCTATGGGATCGCCGATGAGGATGCCTTCGCTGTTGGTCTGGCTTGTGGCGGCACGATTCAGGTTTACATCGAGCCGTGGTGACCGACCCGGTTCTAGAAGCAATCCAAGACCTGGTTGCCTCCGACTCGTCTGGTGTGGTGGTGACTGTTATCGATGGCCCGGAGCGGGGTGCCAAGTTGGTTCTGGATCGAAGGGGGTCGGTGCTGGCTGGATCACTTCCGGGAGGCCTGGCTGATGCGATAACCCGTGACGCCACGGTGCTCATCGACCGAGAGCGGAGCGTGACCCTGGGTTATGAAAAGAGCGAGGTCTTCTACGAGGTTCTGGCGCCCCGACCCCACCTCTTCGTTTTTGGTGCGGTCCATATCGCACAGGAGCTAGTTGCACACGCATCTCTGCTCGGATTTCGAACCATCGTCGCCGATCCCCGTCCAGCGTTTGTAACCGCAGATCGGTTCCCGGAAGCCGACGAGTTGAGGGTCGGCTGGCCTGACGATGTGTGTGATCCCGAGACTCTCGGCCCCCGGACGTTCATCGTTGTGCTCACCCACGACCGACGGTTTGAAGATCCGCTGTGGCCTATCGCCCTCGAATCTCCGGCCCGGTATATCGGAGCGATGGGATCGGCGAAGACCACCGCCCGCAGGCGGGAGCGACTGCTGGCCGATGGGTTCTCGGTCGAACAGGTGGATCGAATTCACGGACCGATCGGGCTGAAGATCGGCTCACACACGGCAGGCGAGACTGCCATTGCAATCCTCGCCGAGATGATCACCGCCCGGTATGTCGCGAATGAGCCGATGGATCTGGCGGGTGCGCCCCTGCGGGCTTAGGAGCCCGCTGAACAATGCATGTCACTCATCTCGACGACCAGTTCATCGCCACTCGCGGTGTCTTCGGCCCCGCCATTCCGACCCGAGGAGTGGCGAAACCTCGTCCTTGCGAGTGACGCGCCTGGCCGCCGATCTGACCAACGGCACTAATCAGCAGACTCCTAGTCACTAGCGTGCCCGGCGATGTCGACCGCAGCCCTGATTCTCGCAGCCGGAAGTTCGCGGCGTCTGGGCCGTCCCAAGCAACTGGAACCTTGGGGCGACTCAAATCTCCTTGAGCACGTCGTTCGCCGTACCGCAGACTTTGGTGTCGATGAAATCTGGGTTGTGCTCGGGTACGAATTCGAGAGGATTCTTGCCGAAAGCGATCTTGGCGACGCTGGAGTGGTCGAGAACCCGGAGTGGGAGGAGGGGATCGCTTCCTCGATTCGGATCGGGCTGGACGCGCTCACCCGGCTTTCGAGGTGCAACACGGTGATTCTTGTCATCGGGGACCAGCCTGAGATCACGACCGAGGTCGTTGATGAGTTGTTCGCTTCTCATGCCCGAGCGGGTCGAGCGGCGACCGTTCCCAAGTATCGCTATAGCGGGGGCAACCCAGTGATCGTGGAACGGTCATTGTGGCCACGTCTGATGTCACTGGAGGGGGATGAGGGAGCAGCCCGCCTCTGGCAGGCCCACCCGGAGTGGGTCAACGAGGTGTGGTTCTCGGACGTAGCCCCTCGCGATGTCGACACGGAGATCGATGTCGTGGAAATGAGGCCAAAGCACCCTTCCTGACGCCGCTTGCGTTGGTATAGAGTCGCATCCACGTTTGAGCGAAGCGGAGACAACGGGCAATGGCGCGAGTCGACCAGGTTGCAGGGATTGATCAGAAGAGCGCCACCAAGCTGCGCAAGGTTGGGGTAAGGACGGCGAAGGGGCTGAGCAAGACTGCCAGCACACGAACGGGCCGCTCGGAGCTGTCAAGACTCACTGGAATCGACTCCCGCCGATTGCAGCTATGGGTCAACCACTCGGACTTGCTCGCCGTGCGCGGGGTGGGCGCTGAGTATGCCGAGCTTCTCGTCTCGGCGGGCGTAGACACGGTCAGAGATCTGCGGCGGCGCAACCCGACGGCTTTGTTGGCAAAGATCATCGCGCTCAACGGTCAGCGAAACGTGGTTCAGCGTCTGCCCACCGAGTCGATGGTCGAGGGTTGGATCGAAGCGGCCGGGACGGTCGAACCAACGATCTGACCGCCGTCCGGTTCCCTGCGTTCCTAGGGAGAGAACCAGTGGGCGCGGGTGGTCTGTTTCTCTAGGCCAATAAAAAGGGGGGCCTCCAAGGCCCCCCTTTCGCTTTTCGTTGAGGATGAGGTGAGCTCAGGAAGCCTTCTCAGCCTTAGCGGTCGAAGCCTTGGTGGCCGATGTCGTCTTGGTCGAGCTCGTCTTCGCAGCCGTCGACGTTGCGGTCTTGGCAGTTGAAGTTGTGGCCGTGGTCTTGGCGGCCGGAGCCTTGTTGGCCGGCTTCTTCGCAGGAGCCTTGTTGGCCGAAGCCTCCTTGGCCGAAGCCTCGGGCTTCACTTGGGTCTCGGCCTTCTCGGGCCGGAAGGA
>CAXMPS010000096.1:0-2107 GCA_964194995.1 uncultured Gammaproteobacteria bacterium
CCCTTGCTCACCACTCCGACTTACGGTCGTTGCCTCTAAAAACTGAGAGGCCACAAAATCAACTCTACCAACCCGGGCAGTCTCTGCGGTGAAGACTTCCACGCGCCCATATCGGCACATATGCGCTACCTGGGTTGATGACCTGGGCAACGCTGCTCGGACCCCGGTCACCTACCAGTTATGCGCTGGGCGGGCGTCCGGGGTCCGTCTAACGGTCCCAACCATCAGTGAATAGTCGAGGGCTGGGATGATCCGCTATTGGCCACGCTACCCGATCTGTCGGTGGCTCGCTTCTGACGTGGGCCGCAATCGTCAGGTGGTGCACCGAGAAGCTACCCCTCTAAGGTGGCACTATGTCTCTGATGTCCTGCCCCGGCATGAGGTTTGCGAGAGAGTCGCACACGTAGGCAAGCGAGCAGGAGTGGAAGATGGGTGCCCCAGAACCTGACATGCTGGAAGGATTCTCCCCGGCAAGGCTGATCCCGGCTACCAAGACCGGGGTAAAGGAGCAGGAGCAGCGGGCAACCTCGGCGTTGCTTGCGGTTATGAGCATCGTCCCCAGCTTCGGCCATGCCGTACTCAGATACCTCCATGCCCCGAAAGGCAGCATCACATCGTTCGTGGAACCTCACTTCGAGAGTGACACTGGCGGTACTGACATTCCCGATGGGTTGGTGCTCGTACGGCGTGGCAAGACCAACTGGACGTGTTTGGTCGAGGTCAAGACGGGTAAGTCCGAATTGGAAGCGGACCAGATCGACCGCTATCTCCGGATCGCTAACCGGGAGGATTACGACGGGCTACTCACCATCTCAAACGAAATAGTCGCTGACCCCAACGAGTCGCCCGTGAAGATCGACCGTCGCCGTATCAACAAGGACTTCAAGCTCGTTCATCTGTCGTGGTTCCGCATCATGACTGAAGCCGTCCAGGAGTATCAGCACCACGGTGTGGAGGACCCTGAGCAGGCGTGGATTCTCAACGAGTTGATCGAATACCTTGATGATGAGCGGTCCGGCGCCGGGGGTTTCGACGGCATGCCGAAGTCGTGGGTGAAGATCCGCAACGCTGCCCAACAGGGAACCCTACGCGCCAACGACTTGGGCGTGGAGGAGGTCGCCGAGAGTTGGGCAGAGTTCGTTGAATACATGGCACTCCGACTACGCCAGAACCTCGGGCGGAGCGTCACGCCGGTTTATCCGAGGGACAGCACCCGACAGGACCGTCTTGGTGAGGTCCGCAGGTCGCTGGGTGAAGACACGGACCTGGAGGCGATCATCAAGGTGCCCGATGCCGTGGCACCGATTCACGTACGAGCCGACTTACGTTCCCAGCAGGTCACGACTCAGGTGCGGGTTCCTGCCCCGACCGAGGGCCGAGCGAAGACGAGGATCAACTGGATGCTCCGCCAGTTGAAGGACGCCCCCAGCGATGTGCGGATCACCGTCACATATCCACGGACGAGGAAGACCACCTCGCTGATGGTTGAAGATGCCCGTGCTCGACCGGAAGCACTGCTCTTTCCTGAGGACAACCACCGAGAACCGAAAGCTTTCGACATTGCGATAGCCAAGAAGATGGGCATGAAGCAGGGCAGGACGAGGGGATCGTTCGTCCGAGAGATTATGGATCAGATCCTCACGTTCTACGGCGACGTGGTACAGGAATTGCACAAGTGGACGCCGCCTCCTCCGAAGCTCACCGAGGAACCACCCGAGGATGTGGAGGAGATGCCACCCGAGGAAGCGAATGAGCAGCCGGACGCAACGACGGTGTTGGCCCCTATCGAGAAACGGGAGGAGTGGCCCCGGAGCCAACCGGCCCCGGCTTCGGATACGCCCCAGCCTTGAAATTGGGTCGCCCAAGGCGGCCGCCACCGGAGCCGACGGATTCTTGAATCGACCTCCCAGGGGGTCCCTGACCTCGTTCTTTACGTCGTGGTGAGGTTGATGGTGGCGAACGCATCCGGCCGCCTGATGGCGAGGCTGCTGAAACCGTAGACGCTGAGATCAGTCGTCAGAGCGTCGGGGTACGAGACGGCGATCTGAGCCGGTGTCTCCGCATCTTCGTACAAGATCGCATCCCGGTTGGAGCCGAGGATCACTGG
>CAXMPS010000097.1:0-1807 GCA_964194995.1 uncultured Gammaproteobacteria bacterium
CGGCAACCCCTTGAGATCCGGGTGGGGTCTGACCCGATCAACCGGCTGACGCATCGCTGATGCTGTCCTGATAATGACCTGTCGACCCCACCCACCAAGCCCTTCTACGGGACGGTGTGACCTAATAAGAGCCTGCCCACCGTCAGGTGTGGCCCATCCCAGTCCTGTCCACCAACCCACCCGCTCCTTGACATAAGAGATTCAATATGGGCGGGTCGCCCCCTGAGCCCAGGTAGCGCATATGTGCCGTTATCGAGCACTCGGCAATCGGGGTGATATCGCCCAGACTGCGTGATCGGTGCGGAGATGCTTCGAGCCCATAGCGTCGACGGCGGATCTCTTTACCGAATTTGATCGCCTAGCGGTGGATCTCGATGTCGCCTTCGAGGAGCGGAAACAACTCGAGTCTTCCCCGCGGACCACACGTCGTGTCATCCCAGGAGTTCAGGTCGTCAAGTATGTAGACCCCGTCCCCGGCTGGGTCATCTTTGACATAGAGGCTGGCATATTTCTCTGTCGGGAGGAATGGATAGCTGGATTGGAAGGCAACGAACCTCACTTCCCAGACGTCTCGTGTGCTCGGAAACGGACTCAGGTCCCGGACGCAATGCACAGCGCCGTCGATTCGCCAACCATCTGTGCTGATTTGGATCAGACCTCTGGCCGGAATGTGACCCTCGGGTAGAGGATCGCCACCGCTGGCTGAGAAGTTGAGGCGTACGTCTTCGAGGTTGTGCTGCCCGATGTTGATCTGCGCGGCGCCGTTGCCGTTGGCGATCGTGCTCTCGCCCCCGTTCAACCCAAGTAGCTGGTCGACCGCGACAACGATGGCGATCAGACCGGTATCCCATTCCTCCGCCGGGAAGTACAGGCCGGCCGCGGCGGCGATGACCTCACCGGAGACGTCAACGTTTTCGTTCTGAGCGACCTCGACATTCTGCTCGTCGATCGAGACCAAGACCACGAGACCATTCCGCTTTGCCGGGTCGCCAACGCCCCATGCGCTGCCAAGCTCGATGGCAAAGTCGTTGGGAACGGCACCCCGGCTGTTGTTCACCACGACGAGAGCAAACTCCACATCGTGCTCGGACGCGACCGCAGCAACACGGTCCTCGATGCGCTGACGGTCCGTGGCGAGCTTCGGCTCGTCGGTGAAGAAGCCCTCGCAGACCACGCCCTGATGGACGCCGCATTCAACCGCGTCAGCTGCGGGCAGCGCCTCCGTCGTCGATGGTTCGACTACCGCCTCAGTCGTCGGCGGTTCGGGAGGCCCCTCGGTCACTGTCGGTTCCACAACGGTGGTTGGCGATTCAGAGTCCGCCTGGAGGCTGGTCGGAACCTGGTCTGATTCACTAGTCGGTAGCGCCCCGATAAGCGTGATGCCTGCGAACGTCAGAGCGGCTGCCAGTAGGAACAAGACGGTGAGTACCGCCAAGGCTGCGCCTGCAATCCTCAGCGGCCGCGGGCGACCACCCCCCTACTCTCCGAAGCGGCGCCGTTCTCGGAATCCCCAGAGACCATCTACAACCTCAATCCTTCCGCGGACTCATTCAGCGTACGCGAGCAGACACGAACTCGAAGGTTCGGAAGAAGCGCACACGTACGTGCCGGTCTCGCGCACTCCCGGAACGGTGCGATATCGCTCAGATCTGGTGATCGGTGCTGGAGCTGTACCCGGTCCTGCCTCTGGATACCGGGACGCAGGTAGCGCATATGTGCCGATATGGGCGGGTTGCCCAATGTCTACCTCGCCGACCTGGTTCCCCTTTGACCACACGATTCGTAGCGGTAGGGTTCATGCACGTCC
>CAXMPS010000098.1:0-56030 GCA_964194995.1 uncultured Gammaproteobacteria bacterium
CCTGACAAAACTTGCCACCGAATCCGTCAACCACTCAACCAGACTGTTGACCACGTCCCGTAGGGAGATCGACGTGAACAAGTTATGGGCAAAGTTCTTCAGTGGTGGATGTGAGCATCAACACACGCTCAGCGTGAAATCGGTTGGTGTGGAGTGAACCGTTTGTGAGAATTGTGGCAACGTGAGTTTTTCGATCGCAACCGACTTCACACATGATTTGGTCGCGGACGACATCGGTGGTGTGGGGCTTCCCACGGTCGCTGGTCTGTAAACGACTGTCCGACAAAGATGCGCCTTGTGATGAGGCACATGCCGTTCTGGGTTCTTCTGGTTTTCGCAGGAGTGATGACCGCGTGCGTAACTACCACCGCGGATTCGACGACGACAACTTCGACCACCTTGCGGGTCCCGCAGCGTGAATCGACCCCCACTTCATCAACCAGCACTACCGTGCTCGCAACCACCACGACGACCACTGAGCCGCCGCCACGATGCCGTCCCAACCCGTTCACCGAAAAATTTGCCGCTGATCTCGCAGCGGACTACAGCGGCGTCACGATCACCGCTCATGTCCACGATCTCAGAAGCAACTGCGGATACTCGTTGAATCGGGACAACCGCCAGATCACGGCATCGGTGTTCAAGGTGATGGTCATGGCGGGAACACTTCTGGAAGCCCAGAACGAAGGGCGGCCGGTGAGCGAACGGGAGATGGGTTTCATGTTTCCAATGATCACCGAGTCGACCAATGCGCCAGTCAGATCGCTTTGGAGATCATTTGGTTCATCGCCCTGGTTCCGAGAACAGGGGCTGATTTTCGGCCTCGGGGAAACACGGGTAGCCGGTGACGATGGTTCAGCTTGGGGCGGTACCAGAACCTCAGCTCTCGACCAGGTCCATCTGTTGCGTCAGGTGCTGCTCGGTGATTGGGGCCCACTTGAAGCCGAATATCGAAGTGTCGCTCTCGACCTGATGACGTCGATCGTTCCTGAACAGGCTTGGGGGGTGTCCGCTGGGGTGCCTGCCGATTGGGTAGTGGCCCAAAAGAACGGCTTCGCCGGCAGGACCATCAACTCGGTGGGCTGGGTCGATGAGCCCGGACCAAGCGAGGGATATCTAGTCGCCATCCTCACCCGCGGCTGGTCAACACACGCCAAGGGCATCGCAGCTGTCGAAAGGATCAACGAGGTGATCGCGAAAACGATGACTGCGCCCTCGGGTTGACAACACGGACTATTCAAACGTATGCTTCAAACGAGCGTTTGAATAGAAGGACCAGAAATTTGGCCAGAACGAGAGAGCAAATCGTGGATGCAGCGGAGATCCTCTTTGCCAAGAACGGATATAAAGGCACCTCCCTGCGTCAAATCACCGAACACGCCGGCGCCAACGTGGCCGCGGTCAACTACCACTTCGGCACGAAGGAAAACCTGCTGATCGAAATCCTTGATCGAGTAGTGGTGCCGATCAATGCAAGGCGAATCCAACTCCTCGACGACTTCGAAGACCAGGGCGCGCCGAACATCCGCCAGGTGCTCGAAGCATTCCTACTTCCCGACATTCACACTCTGAAGGAGCTGCGACAGCGGAACCCGGCGTTGCCGAGATTCGTCGCCCGCATGTACTCCGAGAACTCCGCGCTGATGCAAGAGATCATGGGACAGCAGTTCGAGGACATTGGTCACCGGTTTGGCAAGGCAATCGGAACGGCGCTACCCCATCTCACCGCCGAGGAGATCGCGTGGCGACTGCAATGTGTCGTCGGGATCGTTATCTATTTATTCGCAAGTGTCACGCTACCGGGAGGATCCTCGATGGTCGGTGACAACACCGATGCCGACCTCGAAAGGCTTCTCGCGATCACTGTCCCGATGATGACTGCCCCGGACCCTCGGGAGGTGGCCAGCGACTCAGACTCCTCCATATGAACGGAGACCCTCCGCCGCACCATTGCTACGGACGACGGAGGATCTCACACCAAGCGGCTTTGCCGCTCAGAGCAAGGACATTGTGATGACATCAACCACTTCAGACAACCTCGATATCGCCAGACCCGGGTGGCTGCCCCGGGAGGTCTGGCCCTACAAGATCCGAACCGCCCACTTCGATGACAAACCCGTCTCCTACACCGACGAAGGCTCGGGCCCTGCCCTGCTCCTTGTCCACGATGGAATGTGGTCCTACGTGTGGGGTCAACTGATCAAGGAGCTGGTGGACGACTTTCGAGTGATCACACTCGACTTCCCCGGGTCTGGCATCTCACCGGGAGCTGAAACCGAAGTCAGCCTCCAACAAGACTCAAGACTTCTTGGTCGTTTTGTCGATCATCTCGGTCTCGATTCATTCACTCTCGTCGTTCACGACCTGGGAGGATCGGTGGGTTTGGGAATGGCGGTGCAAAGACCAGATGCCATCGACGGTTTGGTGTTGATCAACACCTTCGCTTGGCCACCTGACAGCAAGGGGTTGCGACGGATGCTGGGAATCTTGTCCAGCAAACCCATGACCGCGCTCAATGGCGCCACTGGTCTCATCCCAAAACTCAGCTCAGCATCATTTGGAGTTGGCAAGCACCTGGACCGGCCGGCTCGGCAGGCATTCATCCACCCGCTTCGCCAAGCAAGCGCGAGACGGAGGTTTCATGGCTTGATGGGCTCGGCTCTCACCGAAACCGGTTTCCTCGGGAAAGTAGCCGTTGGCCTCGAGGAGTCTTTGAAGTCGCAACCGGTACTGACCATTTACGGAGAACGCAACGATCCGTTTGGCTTTCAAGAGAAGTTTCGCGAGTACTTCGCCAATACGTCCGAGATGGTCGTTGCCAAGGGCAACCACTTCCCCATGTGTGACGATCCTGTTGCTGTAGCTGAAGCGATTCGGGAGTGGCACCGAGGTGTGAGGTTCGATTGAATTGACTGGTGTTGGAAATATGTGGTGTCGAAGTCTCACCGGTGTGGCGATGCGCCGCTTGTGCGGGGTTACCCCACCAGGAGTAGGAGTCGGGTCTGGTCTCCAACTCCTGCACATTCCATGGTGATGTTGACCGGTACTGGGCCCGACGCGGATGTGGTTGTTGAGGCGGCCCGGAGCGAGGGGCTGACAGCTTCGGTCGCAAGGCCATTAGATGGTCGTCTAGAACTCGGAATAGATCCCCGTCTAAGAGGTTGTCCATGCTCGTGCAGAACAGAGGCAAATCAAAGGAGACAGCAATGTCCGAACACGCACATCACACGGGACTGGTAACCGGAACCAGCTCCGGACTGGGGTTCGAAGCGTCGGCACAGCTCGCCGAAGCCGGGTACGGGCGAGTTATCGTGACCGTCCGAACGGACGACAAAGGTGCAGAAACCAAGGCTCGTCTCGAGGAGAGAACTGGGAAGACGGTCTTTGAAGCACTGGTCCTCGACAACAATCGACTCGAGTCTGTGGAGACTGCGGCCACGGAACTTGCTCGCCGAGGAGGACAAATCGACGTCTTGATCCTAAACGCAGGCATGGTCCCGGGGAACGAAGTCCTCCGATCCGACGACGGCTTCGAGGCAACCGTTTCTTCGACCCTCATCGGCCACCATCTTCTGACAATGCGTCTCCTGGAGCATGGGCTTCTCGCCGCCGGTGCACGGATCGTCATCTCCGGCTCAGAGGCCGCACGTGGAGATGTGCCGACATTCGGTACGCTCGACCTTTCTTCGTTCGCAACAGATTCGTTCAGCGGAAATCTCGAAGCGGCCGTCGAAGCCCAGATATACATGCAGGAGCCTGCCAGCCACAAAGCTGGCGACACCTACGCCACAGCGAAGATGTTCGTTGCCTGGTGGACGGCACAGCTAGCAGACCGTTTGCCCGATGGGATGACTGTCAACACGGTTTCACCGGGAGCCACACCGGAGACCGACGCCGCCCGCAATGCCCCCTTCTACATGCGCTATCTCATGATGCCCGTGTTCAAAATGATCCCGGGGATGTCGCACTCGGTTGCTGATGGTGCCGGTCGCTACATCGAGGCAACCGCATATACCGACGATGTGAATGGGAAGTTCTTTGCCTCCCCACCGAAGAAGATGACTGGACCTCTGACCGAGGTCGACCTCGATCACATCGACGACGTCGACGGACAGAAGGCCTTGTGGAACACCACTGTCAAGGTCACCGGAGGTGTCGACTATCCGACGATGATCGGCTCGGAGACCTCGTAGAAGGGCTCCCCCAAACCGACGTAGGCCCCAACCCGCTGGGGCCTACGTTCACAGCGATGAATCAGCCGTTGATTGCCGGAATTACCCGTTCCCCGTAGGCCTGGAGAGTCGACTCTTTCTCGTCGTGCATCAGGTAGATACCGAACTGATCCACACCCATTTCCTTCAAGACTGTCATTTTCTCAATGTGGTCATCGACGGTGCCAAGGATGCAAAAACGGTCGACAATCTCGTCAGGAACGAAGTCGGCTGAGGGGTTGCCAGCTCTGCCATGGTGGGCGTAGTCGTAACCCTCGCGGGCTCTGATGTAGTTGGACAACGCTTGCGGCACCTTCGACTCGTCCTCTCCATATCGCTTGACCATGTCAGCTACGTGGTTACCGACCATCCCGCCAAACCATCTCAACTGCTCGCGCTGGTGCTCGATGTCGTCACCCACGTATGCAGGTGCCACCACACAAATCTTCAGGTCGTCAGGGTTGCGTCCGGCGTCTGAAGCCGCCGCCCGGACCGCGGACATCGTCCACTCCAACACCTGGGTATCGGCCAGCTGGAGAATGAACCCGTCGGCATTTGCCCCGATCGCGGCCAGCGCCTTGGGTCCATATCCGGCGCCCCAAACGGGCAGGTCCCACCCTTCGCCGACCCAAGGGATCGAAACCTTCTGATCGTTGTAATCGACCTCCTCCCCCGCCACCAGACCCTTTATCACTGCCATCGAATCGACCATTGTGTCAAGCGTCCTCGGCCGGTCCCCGATGTAGCGGACCGCAGAATCGCCACGACCCATCCCACAGATCGTTCGACCCCCGGACATCTCGTTCAATGTGGCAAACAGGGAGGCAATCACCGTCCAATCCCTAGTCCCCGGATTGGTGACCATCGGCCCCACAACCATTCTCTCGGTCTCAGCCAGAATCCGTGAGTAGATGACAAATGGCTCCTGCCAGAGCACATGGCTGTCAAAGGTCCACGCATGTGAGAACCCCAGACCCTCAGCCATCTTCGCCAGCTCGACCACCCGACTCGCCGGGGGATCCGTCTGTAGAACTACACCGAAATCCATCAAATGGTGTACTGACTCGGACCGCGGGCAAGGTATTGCCCGTCACCGGGCTGTCCGTGATAGGTGTCGTCAGAGATGATGATCTTGCCTTTCGAGAGCACGGTTTCGACCTTGCCCACCATCTCCCATCCTTCGTAAGCCGAGTAGTCGACATCCATGTGGTGGGTGTCAACCGAGTGGACATGTCTGCCATGCGGATCAAATACGACGATGTCTGCGTCAGAACCGACTGCAATTGTCCCCTTCTTGGGATACATCCCAAACATCTTGGCCGGAGTGGTGGCGGTGATTTCGACAAAACGGTTGATGTTGATCCGACCCTCGGCCACACCTCCGTTGTAGACAAGGCTCATCCGTGGTTCGACCCCGGGCATGCCGTTGGGAATCTTGGTGAAGTCACCCACACCCAACTGCTTCTGAGTTCCGAAGGTGTGGTGATCGCCCATGCAGAACGGACAATGATCAGTTGACACGATCTGGAGATCGTTGGTCTTCAATCCTTGCCACAAACGCTCCTGATGCCCTTGAGCTGCATCACGCAACGGTGGCGAAGCCACATATTTGGCCCCTTCGAATCCGTTGCCCATGTCGTCGAGAGACAAGAAAAGGTACTGAGGACAGGTTTCGGCATAGACGTTTTGGCCTCGATCCCGGGCGTGGATCACCTCATCCAACGCCTCCTTGGCTGAGAGATGAACGATGTAGAGCTGCACACCGGTCAGCTCGGCGAGTTTGATCGCTCGGTGAGTTGCCTCGCCTTCGAGTATCGACTTGCGGACAAGGCCATGATTGATTGGATCGGTCTCGCCGCGATCTAAGGCCTGCTCGCTGAAGACATCGATGGCAATGCCATTTTCGGCATGCATGCAGATGGTGGCGCCCTCTTCTTCGGCCTTCTGCATCGCCCTGACAATCTGCCCGTCGTCCGAGTAGAAGACACCCGGGTACGCCATGAACATCTTGAAACTCGTCACACCCTCACGGACGAGGAGCTCCATCTCCTTGAGAGTTTGATCGTTGATATCGCCGGTGATCATGTGAAACCCGTAGTCGATGGCACAGTTATCTCGAGCCTTCTCCATCCAGGCTTCCCAGCCGTCCATCGCAGACTCACCTACTGTCTGGACCGCGAAGTCCACGATGGTCGTGGTGCCACCCCAAGCTGCAGCCCGGGTGCCGGTCTCGAACGTGTCGGAGGCGTTGGTTCCACCGAACGGAAGCTCCATATGGGTATGGACATCGATCCCGCCCGGAATCACCAGCTTGCCGGTGGCGTCGACGACTTCGTCCGCCTCCACGGTGTGTTCCCGAGCGAGAAGTGCGACCACCTTGCCGTCATCGATGAGGACGTCGGCTTCCATCTTCTCAATGGCGGTGACCACTGTCCCACCCTTGACCAGTGTCTTTGTCATCAGGGGGCTACCAGTGAGTCATACGCGTCGGGACGGCGGTCCCGATAGAAAGCCCAAGTTTTGCGAACCTCGTCGATCAGATCCATATCGAGATCACGAATGATGACCTCCTCGTCAGTGTCTGACGCCTGTTCGCCGATCATTTGACCACGGGGGTCGACGAAGTATGAGGACCCGTAAAAGTCGTTGTCGCCGTACTCCTCTTTGCCCACTCGATTGATGGCCCCAATGAAATACTCGTTGGCAACGGCCGAGGCCGGTTGCTCGAGATTCCAGAGATACATGGATAGGCCCCGACTTGTGGCAGACGGGTTGAAGACAATCTTGGCTCCGGCTAGACCCAAGGCACGCCATCCCTCGGGGAAGTGACGGTCGTAACAGATGTAAACGCCGATCCGCCCAACAGCGGTATCAAAGATCGGGTAGCCGGTGTTGCCAGGACGGAAGTAGAACTTCTCCCAAAAACCGCTGACGTGTGGAATGTGGGTCTTGCGGTACTTGCCGAGGTAGGTCCCGTCAGCATCGATCACTGCCGCGGTGTTGTAGAGAAACCCGTCGTCATGCTTCTCGTAGAGCGGAACGATCAAAACCATTCCGGTGTCTTTGGCGACTTCGATCATCCGCTGTGTGGTCGGCCCGTCAGGAATCGGCTCAGCTGTGTCTTTGTGTTCATCGTCCTGGACCTGGCAGAAGTAGGGGGCGTTGAACATCTCCTGGAAGCACATCACCTTGGCGCCCTGTGCGGCGGCGTCGTAGGCGTACTTCACGTTCTTCTCGACCATGGACTCCTTGTCCCCGGTCCAGGCCGTCTGGACCAATGCAGCCCTCACGATGTTCGGCATGGTGTTCTCCTCACAAGCGAATGAACGAGCAAACCTACTCGAAAGTTGCCTTGCGAAAGGCAAAACCTCAGGATCGGGACGGGGTTGAGGAAATGGGCAGCACAAACGAAACCGTGCCTCCAGGACCCGGATCGGCCCAGATCCTTCCTCCGAAGTCGTCGATGTAACGCTGGGCAATAGCGAGGCCAAGACCGGCACCACCCTCTGACCGGTTGCGATCGCCACCGTCACGACTCAAACGGTCGAACGCCTGGTCTACGAAGCCACTCGAGAAGCCCTCACCGTCATCGCCAATCCGGACCAACGCCCAATCTCCATTTGAGATACTGACCACGATCTCACCGCCTTCCGGCGAGTGGCGAACAGCGTTGTCGAGGAGATTTCGCACAACGCGTGCCATCCCTTCGCTTGATGCGACAGCGGTCACCCGTTGATCCATCTCGACACGAGCCGTCAAACCCCGCTCATCCAGCAATGGTCTGAACACTTCCACCGCCTCATCGGCCACCTCGGTCAAATCGACTGGGCCTATGTCATGGTTGACGTCGCCCGACTCAAGCCTCGCAAGAAGAAACAGATCGTCAACCAGGGTTGTCAAGGCCTCGGTGTCCCTTTGCATCGAATCGAGATAGCGTTCGGGATCGTCGGTCATGCCGTCCTGTACCGCCTCGATCGCAACACGAAGAGAGGCGAGTGGTGTCCTGAGGTCGTGACCCACAGCTGAAAAGAACTCGCGTCGTGCCTCGTCGTCACGAACCCGGACAAGAGCTGCCTCTTGAAGAACGGTGGCCATTTCGTCAATCGCCATCGAAAGCTCGCCGACTTCGTCAGAACGTCCGATAGCTGTCCGTTGTGTCAGATCGCCTTCGGCTATCGCCGAGGCGGTTGCGGCCATCTGGGTGAGCTCCTCGGTCAAAGGCCCGCTCACCAATAGCGCGAAAGAGACAGCGGCCACAACACCAAACCCCATGACGATGAGCAGCAGTGTCAGGTCGTGTGTGGATATGAACATCTGCTGACCGGCCGCCAGCAAACCGAAGACGACGATCAGAAAAGAGATGACCGAGAGCGTCATGAATGTTGTGCGAAGAGATCGGTTTCCCTTCGCGAGTTTCGGCAGCCAGAACGCCGCCGCGACGGTGCTCGCGGCCATAAGGGCAAAGATCAGCCCAATAGCCAGCTGTTCTGCCGGCGACGGCTGCATGACTATTCCGATGATGCCGACCGCAGTCACAACAGAAAGTGCTGCTCCGAGGACGACTCTCATGGCTCGAACCTGTAGCCAACACCCCACACCGTGGTCAGATACCGGGGAATGTCTGGATTTGCCTCAATCGCCAGCCGGACCCGACGAACGTGGACTGTGACGGTCGATGGATCCTGCCAGCCGGCGTGTGAGTCCCACACGTGCTCGAGTAGCTGTCCACGTGAGAAAACTTGACGTGGGTGGTTCGCCATAAAGAGAAGCAGATCGAACTCTCTGGGTTTCAGATCTAGTGGCGTCCCAGACACCCAGGCTTCGCGGGTCAGGGGATCGATGCGAAACTCACCGACGTCTACGACGTCGTCGGGTGGGCGGAGATCGCCAGCCGAACGCTTGAGGATCGCTCGAACCCGGGCAGCCAATTCCCTCGGCGAGAAGGGCTTGACAACGTAATCGTCAGCGCCAAGTTCCAACCCGAGGATGCGGTCGACCTCATCCCCTCTCGCGGTGAGCATGATCACAGGGACGTCTGCCTCCCGCCGCAACGATGACAACAGCGAAAACCCGTCAAGACCGGGCAGCATCACATCGAGGATCACCAAATCGGGTTGCTGCCGTTCCAAATAGTCCAGGGCGGCTGGCCCGTCGGCCGCCTCACTCACTTTGAGACCGTCGCGGGTGAGGTAGCTCGAAACCACCTCACGGACCATCGGTTCGTCATCGACGACGAGAACCAAGCGACCGGTGTGCTCACTAGTGGCCATGGCGCCACCGTACGGACGGGTTCCGATACCCCGGAGATAGTTCACAGATTGTTCAGAAACCGTTTCGGCCACCCCAAGACCATGCCTTCAACCGTGTTAACCCATCGTCAAAGGAGGATCTTCAATGACCATGAGTAGAAGGCTCAGTTGGCTAGACCGAAATCAATACCGACCTGGTTCCACCGTCCGACGACCTGGGCGAGACCGGCTGACCAACCTGATCTGGCCCAAAATGGCCCGAGCTCGATTCCATGGTGGGATCAAGGGTGTTGGCGAACTCCAGCCTGATGTTCACGGCTGGCATGGTCCGGTCACCAACGTTGTGGTCGAGCCGCTCGACTAGCCGAGTTCAACCAAACGAGAACGGGACGGCACGGCGCTGTCCCTTTCTCTATTCAATGCCAGTGTCTAGAAGTCGATCTCGCCAGAAACCAAGGTCGTTGTGGCCCCACCTACCCAGATGTCACCATCACCTTCTGAAATGTAAACCCTGCCCGCCCGACCGATCGCCGTCCCCTGAGCGGCCACATATGAACTGGGGGCACGACCACTGCCCATCAGCCACTGGGCTAGCGAGGCATTTAGGCTCCCCGTCACCGGGTCCTCCGCGAGCTGCCCTTTGTCGTTTGAGAAGAAAGCACGGACCTCGAAGTCGACCGCTGATTCCGGTGGATGTGGCGCGACCACCCCAATGTCGATCTGGCCTTCACCCGTGAACTTGCTGATGTCGGGTTCCAGGGCCAGCACGGCATCGGCGTCCGGGAGAAGGACGCCGACCCACCCGGGACCATTGTCAACCCAATTCATGTCGACGATGTCGATGTCTTCCAGACCAAGCACTCCGAGCACCTCAGAGCGGTAGTCGGGGTCGACGTCGCCGTCTCGTGTCATTGGGGGTGCAGCAAACGCGAGACGATCGCCCTGTTGGAGAGTGATGAGTCCAGCTCCGCATTCTTGAATCACCATTCCCTCGGTGTCCGGAACGCCACCGGCTCCCAACCAGGCATGGCAAGTGCCCAAAGTGGGGTGGCCGGCAAAGGGGAGTTCGGATATCAGCGTGAAGATCCGCACTCGATAGTCGGCCTCAGGTGTCGTTGGCGGAAGCAAGAAAGTGGTTTCAGACAGGTTCATCCAACGAGTGATCTCTTGCATCTCATCGGTGGACAGCCCTTCGGGATCATGGACAACGGCAAGAGGATTTCCCGAGACCGGGCCCGACCCGAAAACGTCGATCATCTCGAATTTGCGTTTCATCAAGTCAAAGGTGAGCGGATTCTGACCGTATCCGGGCTGTACTACCTGAGGTTTGCGTAAACATTTAAACCGGCCAGTCCTTCTCCCCCGCTTCGATGGGGACTGTGAGCCAGTTTTCGTGAGGTGGCATGGGACAGGAGTATGAGTCGCTGTATACGCAGTACGGGTTATACGCCAGATTGAAGTCGAGTGTCACCGAACCATCACCGTTGGCCTCGATGTCGAGGTAACGCCCGGCCCCATAACTGGTTTTTCCCGAAGTAGAGTCACGAAACGGGATAAAGAACCCGGGCTGGCCTGTGTTGTACATCGCCAACGTCACCGTCTCACCGTCGACTTCAAAGTTGACCCTGGCATCACGTCGATAGACCCGCTGTTGACCGTCCGACGTCTGGATCGTGATGGCTTCACCGTCTGCCGGCTCCACGGACACGGTGAACACCAACCCGGGGTCGGGGTCGTAATAGGCAAGACCGGAGAACTCCGCTTGGTGGTGGTGATCCAATGGAGCGTGATCACTTGTGGCGAAGAACTCGTCTTTGGCTTTGCGATGCTCGAGCAAACCGTCGATATCCATAATCAGCAGAACCTATCTGAGTTCGAAAGGATTCCGGGTATAGGTCGATAGTCCTGGGCCGACTGCCCCATGGACTTCGTCGCGGTTTGGAGGGATTCTGAGCAGGCATTTTCTGAACAGCTTTGGGAGGCACCCCAATGAACATTGGTTTCAACACCAGAATCAATCCCGAGACTTGTGTGCACGCCAAGTCGATCGTGGTGAATACGGTTGGGCTGCAGCGTCTCATCTGCGAGACCTGTGGTCACGTCAGCGTCAAGTTCAACGATGACACCAGCAACGAGTCAGGTGAACGGCTTTAGCCCGCAACGCCGACGAACTTCAGCCTTTGGAAAAACGTCGAGTCGGTGCCGCCTGACGGCTTTTGACCAGACTCCACGTGATTGCGCTTCACCCACCCACGCACCCACCAAAGAGGGTCGTCTTTGGTCCCGGCTCCGGAGATCGGTTCTCCCGTGCCTGCGAGATCGTCGAACTCCCCTGACTCCATCGCCTCTCTGATGATTCGATCGATGTCTGTCTCGAATTCGCCGGGCGGGCCGATAGGCATGGAGGAAATACTACCGACCCACGCCGTACGTCAGATCAGACGGGCGCCGCTGTTCGCCTGACGATCGAGGGTGAACCGATAGCGTCCGAAGGAGAATGATCGGGTGGCGGATACGCTGACAGTGCGTCGATATTCACACGCCTGACGACGTCTTTCGGTCTGAATGCTCTTTGCTAAATCGTACATAGTCAGTCCTTTCGTGTGACTGAGAAAATCTCTTGCGGTAAGGATCGTTACCGAATACACTCATTACGGTAAACGACAACAGGTAACAAGTCAAATGGATTTTTCTCATTACACCGACCAACCAGTAGACCTCGCCGTCGCTTTGGTGAACACCGTTCACCCAGATGGTGATCAGCTCGCCGGACCTACCGAGCTCGCGTCCTTTCTAGATGACTACAAAGACCTTTGGAACGGTGTCGCCCGTCTTCCTCGACAATCCGAACTCAACGAAATCCGTAGCCTCCGCCAGGCGCTGCGTGATGTCATAACCGCTGAGACCGACGTCACGGCCTCTGGGATCGTGAACGAGATTCTCGACAACTATGGGGCGGTCCCCCGAGTCTCCATGCACAATGGCACCCCCCACCTGCACTTCGAACCCACTGGAGCGTCGATGTCATCTTGGCTCGGCACTACAACGGCGATGGGTCTGGCGTCGATGATTGTCGAACACGGTGTGGAGCGATTTGGCATGTGCGACAGCAGCGACTGCGACGATGTCTACGTGGATACCTCTCGCAATCGCTCACGCCGCCATTGCTCCAACACGTGCTCAACGCGAGAAGCGGTCGCCGCCTACCGCAAACGCAACGCCGAATAGCGAACCCCCATCACCCCAGCCGAATCCTGCGCAGAGCGCGTCGTCGGTAAAACAAGGTGATCGCGAACCCAAAAATGAACCCACCGACGTGGGCTTCCCAGGCAACATTGCCACCGACGAAAAGCAGCTGAACAACGAACCAGATGCCCAGGAAGACAGCAGCCGGGACCGGCAGGACGAACCAACCCAACAGCGAGAGCACCCTGTGACCAGGAAAAAGTACTGCGTAGGCGCCAAGAACAGCTGCGATTGCGCCGGACGCGCCCACTAGTGGAATAGTTGATTCCGGGTTCAAGAACACAAACGTGGCGGTGGCGGCCAAGCCACCGGCGAGATACATCAGTAGATATCTGACGTGCCCGAAACCCTCCTCAACATTGTTCCCGAAGATCCATAGGAACCACATGTTGA
This sequence comes from uncultured Gammaproteobacteria bacterium, assembly GCA_964194995.1. Classification (GTDB taxonomy): domain Bacteria; phylum Actinomycetota; class Acidimicrobiia; order Spongiisociales; family ZC4RG35; genus JACZUI01. Next base: position 13,100 of record CAXMPS010000098.1, read on the forward strand.
AAACGACATGACCGATCGAGCCATGAAGGAACATGGAGGTGAGCACGGCAAGGAACTCACTCTTCTTGGGGAACACAGGATCGCCACCAGCACCGCATGTCCCGGTGGCGATCTCACTAATGCTCAGGGGGCTCCCAGTCGTGATCTCGCAGCTGATCGCAGCCCGCCGATACAGGAACTGCTGTTGTTCTGATGGGCTATCCGCCGCCTGAATGAAGAAGTAGACCCCCAGCGACGCCGCGATCAGTATCAGCGTGACAAAGGGGGTGATCCGGGTCGGGTTGAGGTCACGAAGAGGAAACACCGAGATCGATCCTACGAAATCGGCAATTAAGTTCGCTGTCGCATCCGAGAATACCGTCCCTGGCGGAACCGATCGAAACGCCAGCACCCTCGAACTCCTCTTCGACCTCGTCTATGTGTTTGCAATAACCCAGGTTGTCGGGTTCATCCATCACGAGCCAACCGCTACCGGTAGCCAAGGGAGCGTTCCGCCGCTCCCTTCGTCGAGACCCATTTCAAGGCTCTTCAAGGTCAGCTGCGTGGACGTTTTGCCCGCGACGCGGTACTCAATCCTCCACTATCCCCTGGTTGTCGGAATCGTCTTCTTCGCTGTCGGATCGGAAGAAGTTGTCGCCCACCCGCTTGATTCGCTGTCTGAGGTCGGTCGAGTGGCAATTGGTATTGGCATTGCCCTGGTGTTGATGTCGATCGTGGCAAGCATGTATAGGGCGATTCAGCGGGTCACCATTGAACGCCTGATCGCGTCAGGCGCAATATTTTCCTTGATCTGGATCGGTTCATCTTGGAACGCTCTGACGTTTGTGTCTGTGGCGGTCGCAGCAACAGTCGCTGCGCTTTGGCTTGAGCGTGGGCGCACCTGGCCTCAGCCCGAGATGATCACTCCAGATGCGACCTGAGCCGAATGAGAGTCCGGTCCCAAGCTTCGGCACGCTGATCCAGCCAGGCGGCGGCGTCGACAAGAGCTTCGGTCTGGAGAGTGAATCTCATCTCCCTCCCCGACTTCTCCGAAATGACAAGGCCCGCAGAGCCCAACTCTTGAAGATGACGAGCCACAGCCTGTCTACTGATGGTCAGGCGATCGGCGAACCCTGTTGCAGTGCCACTGCCCTCCTCAACTAGCCAATCCACTATCTGCCGTCGCGTGGGATCCGCCAAAGCCGAGAAGACCGGCGTGTCAACCAACGGCGTTTGCCCCTGACAGGTAAACGACAAGGTCGTTCAGTTCGACAGTCCATCCCGACGAGTTGTCGTCGTATCGCTGTTGGTACTCGGTCTCCGGCACGGTCACGAACCCTGATTCCACCAGTGTGAGCCGTGTCCCTGTTCCAACCGGCTCGAGGACGAATTCAACCAAGGTCGACGCCTTTTCGACCGGAGTGTCTAAGACGGATTCCCACCGAAAACTGAAGCGGGTTGGCGGTTTAACAACCTCGATGATTGCCTCACTTGTGCTGTCGAACTCAGACCAACCGAAGCGGGCATGACCTCCGGGACGCAGATCAACTTCAGCGATGTCGCCGAACCACCTTGACAGATGACTTGGGTCAGTCAACGACAACCAAACTTTTTCGATTGGAGCGTCCAACATGATTTCCCGGCGTATCTGGTCTGCTCTCACACTTTGACTCTCCTTTTTGCGACGCGCAACTGACATGTTGCGTATAAATGCGCAATCTATCGGTTGCGCGTAAGGTCGTCAAGCCCGCGATGCACCAGTTATTCTAGATATGTGTCTATTCCACTGTCTGAATAGAAATCGGAAATAGATTGTTGTACCGAGTATGAAGAAGCTTCCCGAAGACATAACAGCCAAACTTCTCGAGGCAGCAACCCACATGCCGGAAGGCTCGGGTTTCGATGTAAGCGTTGATGATGTGGCCAGAATCTCAGGTGTCCCCAGAGCAACCCTCTACTACTACTTTTCTGGGAGGGACGACCTGATTCAGTTCTACCTGAACGACCTGATCGATCGCACTGCGACAGCTATCGAAAAGGCAGCTGCGAGCGAGGGATCTGCGCCCGATCGTCTGGGGAACATCATGAGAGCTGTGGTCGATTCGTTTGCCGAGTACCCACGTATGTGCATAGAGATGGCAGCTGCTTTCAAGGCATCAGACGATCACGCTGAATTCCTTGGGAACATCGACCGAACAGTGATGGTGCCACTTCGCCGAACCCTGTCTGAAGGTGTCGAAGCGGACGAGCTGGCAATTGAAGACATCGAGATGGCAGCAGCGGCGATCATGGGTGCACTGCACCAGACGTCACTAACCAAACTCATCTTCACGGGCACAATTGACGCCGACGAAGTGACCGGCGTGGTCGTTCCAATGTTGATGAAAGGTGTCCTGCCCCGCTGAGGTCAGGCCAGCGTCGCCTTCAATGTGATGGGGACGTTGCCAGCCAATGCCTGGGACACCGGACACCCATTTTTCGCCGTCTCAGCGAGATCAGCAAAGACTTCTTCACTGATTCCTTCTACGTTGCCGGTCACAGACAACTCCATAAGCGTGATGCCGTCACCGGGGACAAACGTTGCCGTTGCGACAACGTCGAGACTGGTTGGAGGCGTCTCGTTCTTGGCAAGTGTGTTGGCAAACGCCATCGAGTAACACGAGGCATGGGCCGAGGCGATCAACTCCTCAGGGCTGGTCAAGCCACCGTGGTCCTCGGCGCGGGCTTTCCAAGTGACCGCCATCGGAGCGGCGGCACCACTATCGAGACTGGTGACCCCGCTGCCGTTGAAGAGGTCTCCGTCCCAGTGGGTCCGGCCGGTGCTAGTCAGTGACATGAAAACTCCTTGGGTCTGGGTCGACGGACACTAGTGGTCCGCCTTATGAAGGATTGCTACGTCTCTCCGGCCCTCGGAAACACGTTGGCACCATTCATGCGACAGACCACTAGCTACGCGGTTCAACCCTTTTGGTGGGTTGCGGCGACATCCCCCGCCCCACGGCGCCAGCGATCGCACGGAGCTCGCCCATCATCGTGCCGAACCCATCCAACGTGAGGCTTTGGGCACCGTCACTGAGAGCAGCATCCGGATCGTTGTGAACCTCGACGATGATGCCGTCGGCCCCACATGCAATCGCCGCCCGAGCCAGGTGGGGCACAAGCGACCGTTCCCCTGCCGCATGGCTCGGATCGATGATCACCGGAAGGTGAGTTCGTTCCTTGAGCACAGGCACAGCACTGATATCCAATGTGTTCCGGGTGGCTGTCTCAAATGTCCGAATTCCTCGCTCGCAGAGAACCACACGAGAGTTCCCGGCGGACACGACGTATTCGGCGGCTAGCAGCAGCTCCTCCACAGTTGATGCAATCCCCCGCTTCAGCAAAACCGGTTTTTCGTGGCCACCGACCGCGGAGAGCAACCTGAAATTCTGCATGTTGCGAGCGCCGATCTGAAGCATGTCGGCATATCCCCCAACCAAGTCGACGTCTTCGGGTGCCACCACCTCGGTCACCGCCGGCAACCCGGTCGCAACACTCATGTTTGAGAGAAGAGCGAGACCTTCCTCTCCGAGACCCTGAAAGCTGTATGGCGAGCTGCGGGGCTTGAAAGCGCCACCACGAAGAATCTTCGCGCCGTCAGCGGCAACCGATGTCGCCACTGCCTTCAGTTGGTCGGCACTCTCGACCGAACAGGGGCCGGCGATGACAACCACTTCGTTGCCTCCGATCACAACATCCCCGACACGAACTTCCGTCGACTCGGGTTGGTACTCCCTGGAGACATGGGGGTAGGGCGGCGCCACCGCACGAATTTCGGAGACACCGGCCATTTGAGAGATGTCCGAAGCGAGCAATCTCGCATCCGAGTCAATCAGCCCGATGTGGGTTTCCTCGCCTACGACAGTCACCAGAAGTCGCCCGCCACGTTGCTCGACGAAACGAACAACAGCGGCCTTCTCTTTTAGTGAACAGTCCCGATCGAGAACAACAATCACGCCGACACTTCCTCGAAGCGAAGCCCATTGATGAATGCACCCGGATCCTCGCCGCGGCCGATGGCATCGATGAGCGCACTCCCCACCACCACCCCAGCCACATGAGGGGCTAACTCCTTGACCTGGCTCGAGTCGCGAATGCCGAACCCCGCAAGGACAGGGATTGGCGAAGCGTCTCGCACTCGTGCGAGGTAGTCCAGGCTGTTCTGGTCGAAGGCAGTCTCGCCTCCGGTAACACCAGTGGTAGCCACCGCATAGAGGAAGCCACGGCTCGCCGCTGCCAGCCGGCCCAGGCGTTCGACGGGTGTCGACGGTGTCACCAGTTGCACAAGGGCGATGTCGTGCGGAGCCAGCGAGACACGAAGATCGGTCGATTCGTCGTAGGGAAGATCGGGCACGATCAACCCGGACACACCAGCCTCAGCCAATGAATTTCCCAGCCGGTCGAGCCCGTAGGCAAGGAAAGGGTTGTAGTAGCCCATCAGCAGGATCGGCGCCCCAAGCGCAGCCGACCTATTGCTCAACAACCGAAGAATCCAGTCGAGGCTCACACCGTTCTCGAGGGCCACATGGCTGGCCTGTTGGATTGTCAGCCCATCCGCCATGGGGTCGGTGAATGGCACGCCGACTTCGACAACATCGGCCGCCTTCGCCACCGAGAAAATGAGATCAGAGAACCCTTCGAGGGTGGGAAATCCAGCGGTGACGTATGCGCAGATTGCCGGTCCGCTTGCAGACTCGATTGCCTCGGTGATCACCCGAGCACCATCAACCACGGGCCGCCGCCTTGAGCAACTGGAGGTCTTTGTCACCGCGACCGGACAGCCCGATGACGATCCGACTCCCTCGATGGGTGTTGGCCCACCTCCGTGCCCCGGCCAATGCGTGCGCCGATTCCAGTGCCGGAAGGATGCCCTCCAACGTCGAGCACTCGTGCACCGCGTCCAGGGCTTCATCGTCGGACACCGATTCGTAGGTCGCCCGCTCGAGATCACGGAGAAGGGCGTGCTCAGGGCCCACACCTGGATAGTCCAAACCTGGGGCAATGGAGTGAGTTTCGAGAATCTGCCCATGCTCATCTTGAAGCAGAGGTGTCATCGCCCCGTGCAAGACCCCCGGACTGCCGTGAACCAGAGTGGCCGAGTGCAGACCATCCGACCCGCCGGCCTCTATTCCGAGAAGGTGGACGTTGAGATCTCCGACAAACCCTCTGAACAGACCGATCGAGTTGGAACCGCCACCAACACAAGCGACGGCTACGTCGGGAAGCCCTCCGATTTGTTCGACAGATTGGGCTCTCGCCTCCTTACCGATGACCGACTGCAGTTCACGAACCAACCATGGGTAGGGATGGGGACCGACCGCCGATCCGAGGAGGTAATAGGTCCCATCCGGATCTGCGACCCACGCCCGGAAAGCCTCGTCGATGGCAGAGCGGAGTGTCTTGTCTCCAGTAGTGACCAGCACGAGATCGGCTCCGAGAAGACGCATCCGCTCGACGTTGGGCGCCTGGCGTTCCGCATCGATTGCCCCCATGTAGACCATGCAAGGAAGCCCAACCCTGGCGGCGGCAGCGGCAACAGCGACACCGTGTTGACCGGCCCCCGTTTCCGCCACGATCCGGTCAACACCCAACCTCCTGGCAATGAGGGCCTGGCCGAGGGCGTTGTTGATCTTGTGAGCACCGGTGTGGCAAAGATCCTCCCGCTTCAGGTAGACCTCGGCCCCCCAGGCGGCACCCAGGGCGGGTGCGTGAGTCAGCGGCGTAGGGCGTCCCACAAATTCGCGGAGCTCGCCATCAAGTTCCGACCGAAATCCTTCGTCGGCCAGCAGCTCGATAGCCCGCTCCTCGAGACGGAACAGGATCGACATCAATGTCTCCGGGGCGAACCTCCCCCCATAAGGCCCAAAACGGCCGTCCGGGGGAGGGCTACCTTCGATGAGTTGATCCAACAGATCGGTCTCAAAAGCCGTCATTTCGTCACCACTTCTCTCTCTATTTTCCTGACCTCATTGATAAATCTGTTGATGAGCCTGATGTCCTTGACCCCGGGACTCGACTCGACGCCACTACTCACGTCGACACCGAAAGGACCTACGGATTCGATCGCCGATCTGACGTTCTGTGGATCCAGACCCCCGGCGAGAATCACTGGCGAGCGACGAGCTAGATCTTCGGCAAGCACCCAGTCGGCACGCTCACCGGCGCCGCTCCGCTGACCTTCGAACAGAATCCTTCGCCCGTCGAGTTCGGGACTGGCACTGTCGCGCACCACCGGTAGGACTGGGCGGTCTTGAAAACCGGCCAACGACGACCAATTCGCCTGGACGGTGTCGGCGTTGAATTCGTCCAATACCGCTTCGATGTCGCCAGGTTGGGGACGCAAGAACACGGCCACTTTCTCAACATGGCCAGGGACATTCCTGGCTATCTCGGTTGCAAGGGCGGGAGTAAGCCGCCTCGGCGATTCGGCAAAGACAAACCCGAGGGCGTTGGCGCCGGCGACGACAGCGGCGTCGGCTGTATCTACCGACGTAATCCCACAGATTTTCACGAAAACCTTCATCGGCCAGCCTCGATCATCTCTCGCGTCAACTCTGCGGGTCGTCCGCTGACTACCAATGAGGTTCCGACCAATGCGAGCTTGTACCCAAGCCGGGAAACTGTCTTGGCATCCTCCGCAGTTCGGATGCCACTCTCGGCAACTGCGGGAAGATGGGAGGGAAGGCTTGTAATCAACTCGGCGTGACGAGTGGGAGTTACTTCCAGTGTTGCCAGATCACGGGCGTTGACTCCAACGAGGATCTCCCTATCGAACACCTCAGATGCGACCTCTAGGTCAGACCCTTCAAATACCTCCATCAGCACAAACATGCCCAACTCAAGAGCGAGATCGGTCATCTCCAGAAGCTTGGACCTCCCTGTGATCCGAGCGATTAGAAGAACTCCCGAAGCGCCGTTTGCACGAGCCTCAAGAATCTGAATCGGATCAACGAGAAAGTCTTTGCGCATCACCGGGACCGTGATGCTCGACGCCACCGCCTCGAGATGTCCGATGCTGCCGTCGAACGAGTCTGGTTCGGTAAGCACCGAAATGGCAGCTGGTCGAGCTTTGGCCATCTCTTTCGCCAACACGACTACCTGCTCATCGCTCCCAGCGAGCCGACCCCTGGAGGGACTTGCCAACTTGGCCTCGGCGATTAAATCGAAATCGTTCGAGTTCAGCACGAGTGGTTGAGCCGGGCGGGCAGAGGCGACCCGGGATCGGAGACCCTTCACGCCCGCATTGGCTCTCACCCCTTCGGCCCGTAGGAGGCTCGAAGAAGCCATTGACGAGAGAAAGTCAGACATTGACCGTGGCCAGCGAGTCGAGAAGTGTCTGTGCCCTGCCGTCGTCGATCGCTGCGCCGGCTACAGAAATGGACTCGGCCGTTTCGACGCCGGTCACCCGCAGGGCAAGGGAGGCTCCAAGAACAAGTGAGTCTCGATGCGGGCCCGACTCGCGATCAAACACCTTGGCGATCTCGGCCGCGTTGTGGGCGGCGTCGGCTCCGGCAAGATCGTCATTTGTGCATCGGGCCATCCCGAAGTCTGCTGGGTCCTCGACTGTCTGTTGCACCGCACCGGGTGAGACTTCGAACAGTTGATAGGGACCGATTGGAGTCGGCTCATCCCAACCGGACGCGCCGTGAACCACGTAGGCCTTCTCGATCGGCATCCCCGAAAGGGTCTCCGCCATGATCTCAGCCATCGCAAGGCTGTAAGCACCAATCACATGAAATGGCGGGGTAGCCGGGTTGGCCAGTGGACCCGCGATGTTGAAGATGGTGCGAAGACCAAGCGATCGGCGAATAGGCGCGATCGACTTCATCGCCGGGTGATACGCAGGGGCGAAGAGGAACGTGAAGCCCATCCGATCGAACAGATCTCCTGCTGGACCGGGGCCAAGCGGAATCGATAGACCGAGCGATTCGAGAACGTCGGCACTCCCGCTCTTGGACGAGATCGACCGATTCCCATGTTTGATCACCGGAACACCTGCTGCTGCGGCGAGGAGCGCCGCACCGGTGGAGAGGTTGAGACTCCCCGACCCGTCGCCACCTGTCCCGACGATGTCGACAGCCGGTGCGTTTTCGGGTGTATTCGGTCTGATTGCGAGCTCGCGAAGACGCAGTGCGAACCCTCGAACCTCGTCGGCCGTCTCGCCTTTCGCTCGCAAAGCAGTGAGGGCGGCAGCTGCCCGAACCTGATCGAGTTCGGGATCGGTCATCGCGTCGAGAAGCGCTCGGGCCTCGGATTCGGTCAGGTCTTGACCTTCGACCAACTTCTCCAAATAGAGCTTCACGACGGTGCCCCCTGCATCGGTCGGGCCGGTACGCGCTCTAAGAAGTTCCGAAGCAGTCGGTCGCCTGCGGGGGTGAGAAGGCTCTCGGGGTGGAATTGGACACCTTCAACAGGCAGGGTGCGGTGTCGGACACCCATGATCTCCCCGTCAGATGTGTAGGCCGAGATTGCCAACACGTCGGGCAGCCGATCTTCATATACCGCCAACGAGTGATAACGCCCTGCTGGGAAGGGGTTCGGCAGACCTTCGTAGATTGTCTTCCGGTCGTGATAAATCGGAGAGGATTTGCCGTGCATCAAACTCAATGCCGAACCGACTGAGCCCCCAAACGCAACGGCCACTGCTTGGTGGCCCAGACAAACACCGAGCAGTGGGACCTCACTCGAGAATGACATGACCATCTCAAGCGAAACGCCAGCATCTTCGGGTCGACCGGGACCGGGCGAGATCACGATGTGGCTGGGCGCAAGCTCCCGGGCTTCGTCCAATGTGATTTTGTCGTTGCTTCGAACACTTACCTCGGCCCCGAGCATCAAAAGCGCCTGAACCAGGTTGTAGGTGAACGAGTCATAGTTGTCGATCATCAGCACGTGGCTCACAGCCCCTCCTTCGCCAGGTCGAGGGCTGCTTGAAGAGCGGCCGCTTTGGAGAGAACTTCCTCATGCTCTCGACTCGGGTCGCTGTCAGCGACGATCCCGGCGCCGGCCTGATAGCTGTACTCCCCCTTGTTGAAAACCATGGTGCGGATGGTGATCGCTTGGTCCATCGAGCCACCATGACCGAAGTATCCGATCGAACCCGAGTAGAGATCGCGATTGACCGGTTCGAGTTCGTCAATCAGCTCGATAGCTCTCAGTTTTGGAGCGCCCGACACCGTCCCCGCCGGGAAAGTCGCAGCGAAAAGATCGAAAGCGTCTGAACCCGCTCGGATTTCGCCGGTGACACCACTCACCAGGTGCATTACGTGGCTGTAGCGCTCGATGATCCGATAGGGATCGACCTCAACCGTGCCGGCGACTGCAGTTCGGCCGAGATCGTTGCGAGCCAGGTCGACGAGCATCACGTGTTCGGCCGCCTCCTTGGAGTCGGCGAGAAGCTCACGCTCCAGAAGTAGATCGCCCACCTCGTCGTTACCCCGAGGGCGGGTGCCGGCGATGGGGCGAAGCTCTGCGGTTGAGCCCCGCAGCTTGACCAATGCCTCAGGGGAGCTGCCAACGACCTGAAGATCGTCAAAGTCGAGGAAATACATGTAGGGAGAAGGGTTGAGAAGACGCAGCGCCCGATAGGCGACGAAAGGCTCCAATTCGGTCTCACCGCCAAACCTGATCGAGAGAACGAGCTGGTAGACGTCGCCGGCACGGATGTACTTCTTGGTCTTCTCGACTCCATGCATGAACTCGTCCTTGCTCATGCTGGCCGTCGGATCGGCATGGGTTCCAACCACAAGACCGTTCTCGATCGCACCACGCAAAATCCCGATCACGTCCTTGCGAAGAGCCTGGCGATCCTGTTCCGACCCTGAGTGGAGAAGAGCGATGCGTCGTGTGAGATGGTCAAAGACCAGGATCGATGCAGTAGTCATATAGGTCCCAAGCGGTACCGAAGTTGGGTGTGGCGCCTCGGGAAGACGATATAACTGGCGTACCAGGTCGAATGAGGTCACTCCAACCAAACCGCCGTTGAACGGCTGACCGGCGATGGAAGGGCCACACTCATCAGCTTTGGCCAAAGCCGAGCGGAGATTGGCGAGCGGCTCCTGACCGTCCTCCAGGGTCACTCGCCCAGAATCACCGAATCCGATGAATGAGTATCGCCCTTGCGCTCCGCCCTCGACACTCTCGAGGAGGTAACGGGGGCGCAGCGGTTTCAGACGCAGATAGGCGGAGACCGGGGTGTGAAGGTCGGCCGCGATGTCAAATGGTGCTTGCATCTCTAGTTGATCCTTTGCGGACCGTGGGGAGTGTTCCCCAGATGCAGAAAACCCAACTCACGATCGAAGGTGGGTTTGTTGTTCGGACAGAGCCAGTCGCCACCTTTATTGGGACGACCACCACCAAAGCTGGCTTGCGATGACGATGTTGGCGCTCATTGAGGGTGCATGTTTACTAGTGGCTCAGCGAAACGTCAACCCCCTGAGAAGAACCAAACAAGCGGCGGAGGCCCAGCACCCAACTGACCCGTGAAGAATGCGGCGACAATTGCACCATCACTCGCATCATTGACCAGGTTCTCGTACAACTGGATGTAGTGGGCATAGTTGTAGCGACCGTCGGCGAGCCCCCAATAGATCCAGATGGACATGCGAACAAACTCTTCGAGCGTTGTGATCTCACTTGTGAGCAAGGCACCAAGCCGATCTCCAGATTCACTTTGCGCTGTGCTGATATGCAGACCTGCCGAGGCTTCCGGCGGGGGGTTGTCGGCTGCCCTCACGGTGTTGCCGTTCTGGGCCTCAACCGCCCAGGCAGGTGGATTGACCGCCAGATCTCCCACGTAGCTGGTGTCTCTGATCACAGCGCCATTCGAATCCTGAGCATCAAATTCAATGACTAGCTCACGAACCAGATCGGCCGGTCCTTCGATATAGAAATTCAGGTGTTCTCCATCGTCGTAGACCAGAATCTCGAGGTCTTCGAACGGGTTCAACCCTTCGGTCGATTCTGCAAAGGCGCCGTTCTGCTCGAGGATGCCACCATCGGACAGCTCGGGCTGAGTCATCAGCGCCTTGGCCTCTTCGAGTTCGGCTTGTGGGTCAACCGTCGGTGTGGTTGTTGCGGGCGGAGTTGTGGTGTTTGGCGTAGATGTCGTGTCAGGACTCTCAGCAGCGGAAGTGGGCGGCGGATCAGTCGCCAACGGCTCCGAGGTTGACGAGCACGCCGCGACCAAGAAGCCAAGAACAACAGACAAAGCCAGAAAACGTTTCACCCTCACTCCGATATCTGCAGACCGTCAACCTACCGTGTCACTCCCGGGATAATCACAGAACATGCCCCTTCATCGAGTTGGCCGTTTCGAAGTCGAAGCACGGGACCTGGCTCGCACAGCCTTTGCGGTGTCCACGCTCATCCCGTCATCACTTTTGTTGCGAACCCAATCCGCAGCCCGGACATGGGCCGGCGCAGCCCGAAGGATGCTCCGGCTGAAAGAAGACATCTTCGGTCTCGACTTGGTCGATCCCGACGAGCAATACCTGGTGGCACCACTCCACGAGGGATTCGCTGACGTACTAATTCTCGCCCATTTGCCTCTTGATCTTCGATTTGTGGTTCGGGACGAACTGTTCGATTGGACCTGGATCGGACGCGCTCTCAAAGTCACCGACCAGATATTGGTGAAACCGGAAGGGCGTGTCCGCGGTTATCGACAACTGCTGGCCGAGGCCGAGGCGACCTTTGAGCGTGGGCAGAGTCTGGTGATGTTTCCTCAGGGTTCGATACTTGGGATCGAGGCGGCGTGCCGGAACGGGCCATTTCGAATTGCTGACCGGCTTAGAAAACGGATCCTGCCGGTGGTCATCACTGGCACCCACCGGGTGTGGGAGCACCCTTACACGGACCGACTCCGATTCGGTCAACCGGTGTCGATGAGAGTCCTTGATCCGCTGCCAGTAGGCGGTGCTGTCGCGGGAATGCGTGAGGTCGAACGCAACATGAAACGAATCGCTTTGTCGTCAGAAACGGCGCCGGCCCGTCGCTTCGATCCCGAGAGTGACGGCTACTGGGATGACTACTCCTACGAGATCGACCCCGACTTCCCCGAAGTTGCGGAGCTCGTGGCTCGGCACCGCTCAGCCGTGGGTGGGGAATCCGAGATCGACACCCCTGTGGATGGGGTCGGCCCAGCGTGAGATAACCACCTTCTGACGGGTGTAGAAATGCACTCCCTCGGGCCCGTAAATCGCATGACTCCCAAAGATCGAGTCCTTCCATCCACCAAATGAGTAAAAGGAAAGGGGGACGGGGATCGGAACGTTGATCCCCACCATCCCGACTTCGATTTCATGCTGGAACTTTCGAGCTGCTCCACCGTCGTTGGTGAACACCGCCGTCCCGTTCCCATAAGGATTCCTGTTGATGAGGTCGATCGCCTGCTCGTAGTGCTCCATCCGGACCGTGGAAAGCACCGGGCCAAAAATCTCGTCGGTATAGATGGACATCTCCGGAGTCACGTTGTCAAAGAGTGTTGGTCCCATGAAATATCCGTCTTCGTAACCGTCAACCACAAAATCACGGCCGTCGGCCACGAGCAGGGCACCCTCCTGCTCACCCGCGTCGACATAGCCAGTGACACGATCCAGGTGGGCTGCTGTCACAAGAGGTCCCATCTCCACACCAAGCTGATCACCCGGGCCGACATTCAGCTTCTTGATACGGGCCTTGACACCATCGATGAGAGGCTCAGCTGCCTCGCCCACCGTCACCACGGCGGATATCGCCATGCATCGCTCGCCCGCTGACCCATATCCGGCGGATACCGCCGCATCCGCTGCCAGATCCATGTCGGCATCAGGCAGGACGATCATGTGGTTTTTGGCGCCGCCAAGAGCTTGGACGCGTTTTCCGTTTCGCGTGCCGGTTTCGTAGATGTACCTGGCGATCGGAGTAGAACCGACAAACGAGATGGCTGCCACGTCGGGGTGGGTTATCAGACCGTCCACTGCCTCTTTGTCACCGTGGAGAACGTTGAAGACACCGTCGGGCAGACCCGACTCGGTGAGCATCTCGGCTACCAGCTGAGAAGTGGAGGGGTCCTTCTCCGACGGTTTGAGAACAAATGTGTTGCCGCAGGCGATAGCAATCGGATACATCCACATCGGGACCATCGTCGGAAAGTTGAATGGCGTGATTCCAGCGATAACGCCCAACGGCTGACGGATGGTGTAGGTGTCGACCCCCGTAGAGACCTGTTCGGAAAAGTCCCCTTTGAGAAGGTGGGCGATGTTGCAGGCAAACTCGATGACCTCGAGGCCCCGTTGCACCTCGCCGAGCGCATCGTCGACCGTCTTGCCGTGTTCGGAGGTCAGCGTTTCGGCCAGTTCGCGACGACGGGCCGCGACCATCTCCCGGAACTTGAACATGATGTTCTGACGATGTGTCAGCGGTGAATGTCGCCATGTGTCGAACGCTTTCCGGGCAGAGCTGACAGCGGTGTCGACGTCCTCGGTGTTGGCGAAGTTGACTTCACCGGTTTGCTTTCCTGTTGCGGGATTGAAAACGACCCCTGAGCGCGACGACGCCCCGGCCGTATAAGACCCGTCAACCCAATGCTGAATCTGCTTCATCGCCCAAAAGGTAGTCGCTGCTTGCAACCCTCAGGTAGTACGGACCGGATACGGTCGGAATCCGCTCATCTAAGCCAGCATCGACACAACTAGCCGACCCCTACGCGGTCACCGCTCCGAGTTGTGTCGCTGGTCAGGTCTTGGATCGTCGATGTGGTTGATGTGGGATGATCGTTCCCCCGTTCTTCATCCGAGATATCCACCGGGACAATTGGATTCTCTTTGACCGGTCTCTCCTCGCCGGGTTCGTGGGGCGGGTCCACCACAACGAGGCGATCAGTACGTCGGATGTGAAGATCACGAACCACCCGATCAATCCGCTGGGAGAGGGTTGGCTGAAAGTCGGTGACCACATCACGTGCCGCGTCTACATGCCAGACAATGACCTCATCGGTGGCGTCCCGCTCGAACAGCAATTCGACCTCGCGCACCCGGCGCTGAGCAGGCGCGTCGCTGTCAAAAACCTGGACTATTGGCTCCAATGCACGTTTGATCGGGTAGAGAAGGTCCCCGGGGACGGTGTTCTCGGCAGCCAGCGCCACAACCGGTACCAACAGCACAAGCACCAGGCCCAAGGCCAGCACCCGTCCACGTCCCCATGACCCCTGCCCCCGAGCTGCGAGTGCTGCACTAACAACACCGAGATGCTTCTCGCGGGTGACCCCATCAACTATGACTCGAGCCTCATCGAGTTCGGGGAATCGGTTGCTCATGACTCTGCCTCCTGGTTCCCATCCAGAAAGTTTCGCAACCTGGTCTCAGCTCTACTGAGAACGGCATAAGTCGCCCTGCGGGTCGACCCCATCACCGTGGCGATTTCATCAACGGAAAGACCCACCACATGTCTGAGCAACACGACAGTTCGATGTCTCTTCCTCAACTCGTTCAGGGCTGCCTCAAGGGAAGGGTCAAGGTGGTCGGCTAACGGGTCCGCGATCACTTCTGAGTCGGGGATGACCTCGTACGGAATCTCGGGCCGACGCGACCGTCGCCGATACTCATCGAGACACCCATATCGGACGCTTCTGAAGAGCCATGCCCGTAGTGCACGCCCGTCACCTTTGATCTTGTGGGCGCCCTTGACCAGCTCGACGAACGCCTGCTGGACAACGTCCTCGGCGGTCTTTCGATCACTGAGCATGCCAAAAGCAAACGAGGTCAGGTCGTCAGCCGTGGCGTCGTAGACCGCCCGGAAGGCCGTTTCCGACCTGGTCCGGATCCCGGCGACATGAGCGTCGAGGGGGTGCGAGACCGTTTCGGTCAGACCAGTGATCAACACTCCCGACGTCGGAAGATCGATGGTGAGCGAGGACATGTCATTCGTTGATTACAGCCATCCGAGCCAATGGAGAAGCCTCACCAGCTTCTCCCACTCGTGGGCCTTAATCAAGCGCCAAATCAGTTTGCGAACATTGAAATCGTGCGGGCGTTCGTCTTCGATGCAACGCCTCGGATGATCAGCAGCAGTCAGACAGCGATCCGTGGGCCTGTCGTCTACACACGGTCTGTCGGTGAGCCGCTGGATGCACCGGTCGGTTGGTTGGTCAGTTGGGCGATCGATCGGCTTGTCTGTCGGTCGATCCACCGGTCTGTCGAGAGGTCTTTCCCCAAGATGATCCCGTGTCACCGTCTCACCCCTCGTCGCATCTTCTGCCAGCGCCGTTCCCGGGAGGGCGGCCATCAACCCCACCGCCAGTGTGGCAATAATCAGTCGTTTCCTGGCTCGCATGGGTCTCCTGGTCTTGGTCACCAGTAGAGACGCCGCGGCGCACCCGAATTCCACGTTCAAGATGAGCGGATTGTGACCGGATACGGTCCGTACTACCTGAGGTATGCGGTTCTAGCTGTTGAGGGGGTGGTTGACACCCCAGGCTCATCAACTGAGGTGAAACCACAGACAGGAGCAAACGACTGATAATTTCGTTGGTGTCCCAACCGGAGAAGAGATGCGAGGACCGATGATCGTCCTAGTGGTATCGATGTTCATCGGTGCTCTTGCCGGCCCAGCAGTGGCCCAGGACCAGCAGTTCGTGAACCCGCTGGACGTGCTCATCGACGCCTTCGACGCGCCGGAGGGCATGGAATTCGTTTCACGAATAATCATGGCGCCGATACCCGGGCTCAGCACCAATCCGGACCCGACCGGAGACTTTGAGCACACGACCGGCGAAGACCCGGGATTCACACCAGACCACATCGACATCGTCGACACCTGGTCCCTGGACTTCGATGCCGGCCCGCTCAATGACGACTTGTTTGGCCCCACCGACCAGAACGGATTTTGGGCGCCCGCCGGACAGTTCGAAGTCGAGCCACCGAACTATGAGCCCTTCCACACCTTCACTGGCCAGGAGATCCACGACGGTTCTCAATTCGACGACGGCGCCATCCTTTTCGGATTCACCCTGGCCGAAACACCGCCTCTGCCGGTTCCCGCACGCTGTGAATATGTGATCTGGATCAATGACCTCTCTCGAGGTCCGATCTTCATCAACCACCCTTCCTTCCCCAGGGATCCAGCCAGCGGGACCAACATCGCCTTCGGCCTACGTCTCGATCCGGAAGGTCAGGGCGCTACCTCGACATTCGCTTGGGAGTATCAAGAAGGCTCAGGTTTCACTGACAACTTCGAAATTGATGTGCGGTCTTTCATCACACCGAATTACGTAGGAGTCATGGTTCCGACCAGCCAGATCGGCGAACTGGCCGCGGTCAACTTCTACAGCTTCTGCATGGAGGAAGGTTTCACATTCGAACCTGAGATGACGGGGGCCGACCAAACCCGGCTCATCGCCGTGACACTCGAAGATCTGGGCCAGTGGGCGATCGAAGAACAGGATGTGGTTGTCCCAACGACGACGACCATTGAGGAGACGACAACCACTCTCGTAGAACAGGACATAGGAGACACCACCGAAGCGGCAGCTGAAGCAAAAGAGGAAAGTGCCACGTTCCCTTGGTGGTTCCTGCTGTTTGCGGGAGGTCTCGGTGTCGCTATCGCTGGTTGGTTCGCCTTCACCAAGAAGGGTGATCCGTGCAAGAAGCTCCACGCAAGCTGGCTCGCGGCAGACAAGAAATGCGACGAGCTTCAGTCGGGCGCAGACGAGGCTGCCGATGAGTGCAAAGAAGCCGAACTCGAGCTCGAAAGTCTCAGCCAAGAACGCAAGGACTTGTGCAAGGCTTGGCCGCCAGCCTGCTGGAAAACTGAAGAAGGCAGCTGGATGGAGGACGATGACGGCAATCGGATGACCTCACTTGATGTTCACATGCGGAAAATGGCTCTGGGCGACATGTGGGACGACTACAAGGCCCGAAAGTTGACCGCCCGCGAGGTCGAAGCCCGGTGGCAACAACTGGACACTCGAGAGTTCCGCAACGAGATGAAGCAAATGGACGGGACCTACAAGGCTTTGCTCGAGGAGATCGACTCCAATCTCGAGAAGATCAACAAACAGTTCGACGATCTCTGCGACAAAGCGGCCGAGGCCCGGGAGAAAGCCGACAAGGCCTGTGCTTCCGCCGAAGCTGCAAACACGGCCTACGAGGAGTGTGTTGGTGCTGAAATCGCCGCGTCGGAAGCGCCCTAGCCCTCAGCGTCTGCACGAACAGGAAGTTGATACCACTCTGGGCAGACGCATCTAGGTGAGCTTCCAGAAATCCTCCGTGAGACCATGGTTGGCAAAAATGGCTTCTGCCGACTTGGGAGTCGGTGGCTCCCACTCCTCGTCCATACGACCGGCATACCAGTCTTTGGATAGGTCGAAAAAGGTCTGGACCGGTGCTGCGTAACCAAGATCATGTCCACTTTCCAGAAGCCATTGCTCGAGGCTGGCCTCCGACCGGAAGCCTTTGATATTCGCTCAAGTGAATCCGATGTCATCCCAGAAATTCCTCGGAGGCACGAGGAAGTGAACAATCCCAGACGGAGTCACACGCCCGCCCTCAACGTTCCAAACAATTTCATCAGCCCCTTCAGACGCCCGAGCCTCACCGTCCCCAAGCAGGGCAAGAATCGCCAAGGCATCCCAGGCACAGTTGGCGTACCAGGACTGCGCGCCGATCACGGCTTGGTGCGAAGTCTCAATGCCAGAGAAAGGGTGTGCCATCCAGATCCGAGAACCGTCTTCGCCCAATGCAATGACGTGCTCGTCAGCGAGACGGTTGAGCGACGACACCACCTCGGGTGCATCCCAACCACGGGAAGTCGCAATCGCAGAAGCATCCACCCATGACGCGCCGCCTGCGATGAGGTTATAGATCTGAGCCCGAACCTGGCGATCGAAAGGCGTCATGAACGCCCAATCTATGGCGCCGATTGACCCTTGGCCGGCCTTCTCCGATCTAGGCCTGTGACAATTGCGGTGGCAATGATCAGAAGGAGCGCAACCATCCAGATCCACGTGGCCGAAAACACCTCGACGGCCATGCTGTAGTTCGCTTCGAGCCCAACGCTGAGCACTTCGGAAGCCCCCATCTCCATCGCACCGAACAACTCCTGGGAATAATTGGCCTGAACGCCATTGGCCGTCTCTCTCAATCCGCTGTCGGTCGGCGGCTCCGTCGGGCCTAGCGGCACCGCTGCGAAGACGGTCGTCGTAGTCTCGGCAGTTGTCGTGGTCGTCGTGTCAGCCCTCGGCGGTGCGACTGGCCGCTCCGTGGTGGTTGTCATCTCCCGTTCCGTTGTGGTGGTCGTAGCCTGAGTCTTGGTGGTCGTTGTAGCCTCTTTTGGCTTGGTGGTGCTTGTTGTCGAAGAAGTAGTAGTCGAGGTCGTCGTCGCGACAACAAGTCCCTTGATCTCAACGTTGTCCACATAAACCTCGCCTTCGAGCGTTCCGGTCACGATGAAGCGAATCCCGAAGCCCTCGCTGAGATAATTGTTGAGCCCCCTCTGACGGTGAATGGCATTGCCGCTGAGATTCTGAAGATTGAAGTTGTCGATCGTTTTCCAGCTTTGGCCGTCTGTCGTGACCTGAATCGACAACTCGCCCTCCGACAGTTTCTCGTCGCCTTCAAGCTGAGCAACAACGTCAAAACACAGGTCTGCATCCTCGAAGAAGGAGAGGTCGGCATAACGTTTTGCCCCGAGGGTTCCCACGTCACCGTGACCTTCAATGATCAAACACTTGTAGTCGTAGCAGCCACCGGTGTACACGCGAACCCTCCCTTCACCGGGTCCATCGTTCTCCCCAATCTCGAGCCAGGAGTTTTCCCAGCGAATCGAGCCGGCACTACCCTCATACGTAATGTCGGGGAACACGTCTTTGTAAGATTGCGTCTGTTCCACGGCGGCAAGTGCCACTGTCGACACCGCCATCAGGGCGGCAACGACCAGGACTCCGAGCAGGTGGCTAACGCTGCGTCTCATGCCGTCATCGCCCTGATCACCTCAGCCACCGACTCCGACTCGTCCGAATCCTCTGACTGTGCGCCCACCACCGCGGGCACACTGACTATGAAGTAGGTCTTGCCGGCGAAACGCTGGTAGGAGAGTTTGCCGTCGAGCATTGTGGTGAGACGCGACGCGATCGCCAGTCCCAAACCCACGGTGCCGGTGAGCAGAGGCTGGGCTCCCTGGTGAATAAACCGCTCAAACAGCTTCTCTATCTGATCTTCGGGAACACCAGGTCCGTTATCCCACACCTCGATGTCAACAGTGTCATCCGCTGCGGAAAATTCAACACCGATTTGGTCCCCTCCGTGGCGGGCGGCGTTGGACAACAGGTTGACCAGCACATGGCGGAGCCGAGCTCCATCTGTTTCGAGTATCGCAGCGGTCGGCTGGCGCTGGATTGACAAACCTGCCCTCTCGAAGGGAGTGATCGCACTCTCAACAATGTCCTGTAGGCGGGTCGTTATCTTCTCGATCTGAATACCGGTGCTCTCCATTCGGGATGCCGTAAGCAGGTCGTCGACCATGCGAGTCATCTCAGCCGCCTCGTTTGCGATGATCTGCGCTATCTCCTTGGTTTGAGCTACGTCTTCGGCGCCCCCATCGGTAAGCACTTCAGCGAATCCGTAGATGGATGTCAGTGGAGTCCGCAGTTCATGAGAAAGGCCCGCGATGAAGGAGTCTTTGGCACGGCTCACGGCACGCTCCGACTCGAGCTCGAGCTGGGTCTTGAGTTGGTATTCCTTGACCTGGCGTCGAGCAATGAACCAGTAAGCCGCCACTGCCACTGCAGGGACTGCCAGAGTCAAGATAAAAACGATGTACCCGTTGACTTTCGCCGCAGATGTGGTGTTGGCCGAGATGGCGCCTTGGATCGCTTCCTGCTCAGCCTGCAACGACTCGACCAAACCGATATACGCAGTCTCGCCATCCTCGAGAAGAATTGCCTGGGCAGCGTCTATATCACCACTGTCGAGTGACGTCATCGCCTCTTCGAGCGAGGCAAGGAAATGCGTGAGAAAGGCGACCGACGGACTGGCTCCTCCTTGGGCTTCGAGGATCCTGAGTTCTGTATAAGCAGCACTTACCTGATTGGCGGCGAACGTCAGATCCTCGTCGTTGGCCAGACCCTCATCTTCGAAGTCGGCGAAGGTGATGGCCTGAACCATCGCCGCCCTGGCCAAAGAGGACGTTCCCAAAGTTGCATTTGCCCAATGAAGAGAGGCGGCATTGCTCGCGACCTTGGCCGCACCTATCGAATTCGCGAAGGCGAGGCCTGCGACGAAGAGGACAAGCAGAAGAGATGCTCCCATCGCAACGGCGATGGTGCGACTCCGTGCCTTCGGCCGGTCGCCCACGTCCAAGACCATGTGCGTCTATCGGCATTTTTCTGACATTTCCTACATAGGCCGAACGCTTCATTGACCAAGTTCGGCGCAACCGTTTTGGTCAATTATGGCTTGACGAATTTACGCACGATCACGGCCGTCTAGCCGGCCGCGTCGAGACCCATCCGGATCAACTCTGCAAGGGCATCCTCGTCAGCAGCTTCACCAGCAAACAAAACCCAGTTGGGCACAGGTCGAGCAGCAAATTCATACGGTCGCACTTCACTGCGTTCCATTAGTGAGGGATAGACGGCATCCGGAACCCTGACGAGAACATCATCGCCATGAATTGCTATCGCGAGCCGGTCGTCCAGCCAGAAAGAGGTTCCGCCCATGAAAGACCCTTCAACAACCTCACCTCGATCCACAAGGGACTGTCTTATCCGTTGTGAAAGCACCGATGTCTGCTCCATAGCCCCGCCAATCTACGTGTCAGCTCCTCGACGTTGTCTCTTCGCGGGGTTAGACACCGGTTCCGACAAGCTGGTTACACGGCTGATCAGCTGTTCTCCTCCGAGCCGGGCTCCAAAAACACCACTGGAATCACCCGATCGGTGCGGGCCTGATAGGCCGCATATCCGTCATAAGCCTCCACGATCCTCGGCCACCATTCGACCCGTTCCTCAGGGTCAGCGGTGCGAGCAACCATCTGCATCTTCTTCCCGGGCTGTTCGACAGTGACATTCGGTCGGGAGGTGAGGTTGAGGTACCACTCCGGGTAGTTATTCCGTCCACCGTATGAGGCGATCACTACCAGTCGATCGGCATCTGTGAGGTATAGAAGGGGCACGGTATGAGCCTGCTCGGTCTTGCGACCAA
Organism: uncultured Gammaproteobacteria bacterium; assembly: GCA_964194995.1. GTDB lineage: Bacteria > Actinomycetota > Acidimicrobiia > Spongiisociales > ZC4RG35 > JACZUI01. Next base: position 34,297 of record CAXMPS010000098.1, read on the forward strand.
CCGTCGTCAATAGGAGCATGTCGTTGTCGACCAGACGTTTGCCGACCATCCCTCTGGTGCTCCGAAATAGAGCCCGGTGAATGCGAGACCATCGCCTCACGCTGGCGCCTTTCACGCGCCGAACTCATCGAGGTAACGATCGAGCCATTCATCGTCAAGGTGGCCCAGGCTTGGATCTACAGCCGGTTTGCTCAGTGCAGTCATACCCACAGGCTGGCACAAGATCAAGAGACGTCGATCAGGGATTGCCGCAAGACGTCTGGGACCGCCTCTGATTTACGACCTATAGATGAGCGGATTTCGACCGGATACGGGCCGTACTACCTGAGGTACGCGATGGGGGACACGCGCTCCGGTCGCAACTGTTTAACGTGGCTCCACTGCCGAGAGAGCACGAGACACGTGAGCGAATTGCAAAAGGTACTTGAAGTCAGCGATCTGGTCACACAGTTCGATACTCAGGACGGCGTCGTTCATGCAGTCAACGGTGTCAGCTTCAACCTGCACAAAGGTGAGTTCCTCGGGGTCGTCGGTGAGAGTGGCTCGGGTAAAAGCGTGACAATGATGTCTCTTCTGCGTCTGATTCCGATGCCACCGGGTGAGATCATCGGTGGTGAAGCCATTTTCCAGGAGAAAGACCTCCTCACGATGGAACTCAAAGAGTTGCGAGCAGTTCGAGGTGGCAGGATCGGTTTCATCTTCCAGGATCCGATGACTTCTCTCAACCCGGTTTTGACTGTCGGTGACCAAATCCAGGAGTCGATCCGGCTACACACCGACACCCCCTCCAAGCAGGTCGAGGACAAGGCCGCGGGGCTGCTCGAGTTGGTGGGTATCCCCGACGCCAAACAGCGGCTGGGCAACTACCCCCACGAGATGTCGGGCGGCATGCGTCAACGCGTGATGATTGCAGTGGCGTTGGCGTGCGACCCCGAACTTCTCATCGCCGACGAGCCCACGACGGCGCTCGATGTCACTATTCAGGCGCAGATCATCGCCATCGTGCGCGACTTGCGAGACAAGCTCGGGACAGCCTTGATATGGATCACTCACGACCTCGGAGTCATTGCCGGTCTCGTCGACAGGGTTCTGGTGATGTACGGCGGAGAGATCGTTGAGAAGGCCGAAGTCGCCGAGCTATATGCCAACCCGCAACACCCATACACCGTCGGTTTGCTCGGGTCCCTCCCCCGTCTCGACCAGAAAGGTCAGGAGTTGGTCAGCATCAAGGGTCATCCGCCGAGCCTCTACTCCAAACCGACAAGTTGCTCATTCGCCCCTCGATGCGATTACGCCTACGACCGCTGTCGCAACGAGAATCCGGCTCTGGTCGACCTCAGCGACACACACGCCGTTGCGTGCTGGTGGGACATTGAGAACAACAGGCCCCGCTATGGATGACATGAAAGTGGAATCGACATCCCCCGCCGAGGCCAGGGGCGAAGTCCTCGTCAGGGTGACGGACATGAAGAAGCATTTCCCGATAATGCAGGGTGTTTTCAAACGTCAGGTCGGCGCGGTTAGAGCAGTGGATGGCGTCAGCTTTGACATCTTCCGAGGGGAGACACTCGGCCTTGTTGGCGAGAGCGGGTCTGGAAAGTCGACCGCCGGTCGAGTGATACTCCAGCTTGATGAAGCAACAGAAGGGACTGTTGCGTTCGAAGGGAGGGATCTCGCCGAGCTGAGCTCAGGACAGATGCGCGCCTTGCGTCCCAGGATGCAAATGGTCTTCCAGAATCCACACGCCTCTCTAAACCCGCGGATGACGGTAGGCACGATCATTGGTGAGCCGCTCCAGGAGCACAAAAGGGGAAAGGGAAGCGAGCGACAGCTGAGGGTTCAAGAACTCTTGAGCCTCGTGGGATTGGAACCGACTCACGCCAACCGCTATCCGCATGAGTTCTCAGGTGGTCAACGTCAACGTATCGGCATCGCACGGGCTATTGCATTGAACCCGGATTTCATTGTCTGCGACGAGCCGATCGCCGCTCTCGACGTGTCGATTCAGGCTCAGGTGGTCAACCTGCTCGAGGACCTCCAAGAAGTTCTGGGGTTGACCTATCTATTTATATCCCATGATCTTTCGATGGTGCGACACATCGCCGATCGAGTGGCGGTCATGTATCTGGGGAAGATCATGGAGCTCGCCGGCGTCGACGACCTCTACAACGATCCGAAACATCCTTACACACAAGCCTTGCTCTCGGCGGTGCCTGTACCCGACCCCGAGGTTGAAGCGACTCGACGCCACATCATCCTCGAGGGCGACATTCCGAGCCCTGCCAACCCGCCACCCGGATGTCCGTTCAACACCCGATGCCCGATCGCCCAGGATCGTTGCTCTCAGGAGGTTCCTGAGTTCCGCGAGCTGGCACCATCGCATTGGGTAGCCTGCCACTTCGCCGAGTAGCAAGTCTTCGCGAAAGCGTCCTTGCGCGGTAGGCCCACTTTCCAGTCCCTATTAATCGAGACGGTGTTACCGTTCTCCGAATGCCGGTCGTTCGGACCGGATGTATTGAGGAGAAAACTCTATGAAAACAACTAAATGGTTGGCGCTGTTTGGCGCGCTTGCACTTGTGCTTGCTGCCTGCAGCCCCAGCGACGACGACGCGACCGCCACCACTGCTGACGGCTCGACGACCGAGACTACGGCAGATGCGGGAACTCCCGATACCACTGAGGCTCCTGACTCAGGAATGTCAGCCGGCGAAGGCGGTCTCGTGACCATTTTCCAATGGCAGGCACCATCTATTGTGAACCCCTTCTTGTCCGGTGGTACCAAGGATCTCCTGGCATCATCGCTTGTCCTTGAGCCACTTGCCGAATACGACCCGTCAGGTCAATTGGTACCGGCACTTGCTGCCGAGATTCCGACCGTGGCCAACGGCGGAGTCAGCGAGGACCTAACCCAGCTGACCTGGACACTGAAAGATGGAGTCGTGTGGTCGGACGGTTCTCCGTTCACCGCGGACGACGTGGTATTCACATATGAATACTGCACGCAGACAACTTCTTGCACACAGTCCAGCTTCTTCGACGGCATCACAAGCGTGGTAGCCGACGACGCGACTCATGTGACAATCACCTTTGACGCGCCGACACCGTTCCCCTACAACGCGTTCACTACCTACCAGTCATCAATCCTTCACAAAACCCAGTTTGAGGGTTGTGTGGGTGACGAATTGGCCCCGACCTGCACCGAGGAGAACACCAATCCACATGGAACAGGACCATTTGTGGTCGATGAGTTCCTGGTGAACGACACGGTCACATATGTGATGAACCCCAACTATCGAGGTATCGCCGACGGTTACCCGTTCTTTGGCTCGGCACTCATCAAGGGTGGCGGAGATGCGACTGACACACTGCGTTCGGTTCTGGAACTGGACGAAGGTGACTATTCGTGGAACGCCCAGGTAACACCGGAGGTCGTCGCCCAAATGGAAGCCGCTGGCTTTGGCACGGTCCAAGCGGGATTCGCCTCTCTCGTAGAGCGGATAATGGTCAACCAGACCGACCCGAACCCCGATCTTGGTGATCAGCGTTCTGAGCCGGGCAATCCCCATCCGTTCCTGACGGACCCTGCCGTCTGGCAGGCCTTGAGTATGGCGATCGATCGCCAGGCTCTGGTGGATGTCGGATATGGGCCATCCGGTCGACCCACTTGCAACATCTGGCCGGGGGCACCGTATGCCTCGCCCAATAATGACGCGTGTCTGACACAGGACATCGCAGGCGCCAATGCCTTGCTCGAGGAAGCCGGCTACGTCGACTCCGACAGTGATGGCATTCGCGAGGATCCCGACACCGGCGATCCGTTGTTCTTGCTCTATCAAACATCGACGAACACAACCCGACAACTAAATCAAGATCTGATCAAGGCAAACTGGGCAGAGATTGGTATCGACGTCGAGTTGAGAAACATCGATTCGGGCGTGTTCTTTGGTGGCGATCAGGCAAGTCCTGACACCTACCAGGCCTTTTACGCCGACGTTGAGATGTACGCAAACGAATCCGGAAGTCCGGATCCGCAGAACTACATGAGTGGTCTCGGAACCACGGGTCAGATCGTTTCACCCGCCAACAACTTTGGCGGTAGCAACATCGCTCGGTTCGACAGCGCGGAGTTCGACGCACTTGCGGCGGAATTGGCCACAACTGGCGATCTCGACAAGAGGATCGAGCTGGTAATCGCGATGAACGACCTGATCGTTCAGAACGGTGCGATGATCCCACTCATCTACCGTGGTAGCGCGTCTGGTTTGGGTGTCGACATAGCCGGCGTTGGTGATATCAACGGCTGGGACTCGGAGTTCTGGAATATCGAGATCTGGACACGTACCGGATAGCGCTACTAGCACCCGATTCAATGACGAGAGAGCCTTTCAGGACATTCCTGAAAGGCTCTCTTACTAAGATAATCCTCACCGAGAAATGAGTAGATACATAATAAGGCGCACCCTGATCGCCATTCCCACACTCATAGCCATCAGCTTTGTGATCTTCATAATTCTCGACCTGGCGCCCAACGACCCCACTGGCAGCTTGCCGCTTACTGTCCCTGGTGACGTACGGGAGGCGATCAGGGAAGCGTTGGGACTCAACGACCCGTTTTTCTTCAGATGGCTGAAGTGGATGCGGCAGATGTTCATCAACGAACCGCTCAACTTCATCGAGTCGGTTTTCAACATCTCGATTGGAGCCGGCGAGGACCGCGTTCGAATTGTCTCCTGGTCGTCCCGGTCACCGGTAGTCGACACCATCATCCAACGAATCCCGCAAACCCTCTGGGTGCTGGGTACAGCCTTCATCCTTGGGGTCATAATCGCTGTCCCCGTCGGCGTCATCTCGGCCTATAAGCAATACTCCGCCTTTGACAACATCGGCACGTTCGTGACGATGGTCGGATACTCGGTCCCTACATTCTTCACCGGACTCCTGGCCATCATCATCTTCAGCGTTTGGCTGGGATGGTTCCCATCCTTCTACGACACCACGCTGGAGGTGAATAGCTGGGAGACATTCGTTCAGCAGGTCAAGCAGATGATCATGCCGGTTGCCGTGTTGGCCCTGTTCAACGCCGCCGCATTGAGCCGATTCACCAGGTCGTCGATGTTGGACAACCTCAATGAGGATTATGTGCGCACAGCGCGTTCAAAAGGCATCAGCGAGAACCGTGTCTTGACGCGTCACGTCCTGCGCAACAGCCTCATCCCGGTCGTCACGTTGATCGCCCTCCAGATCCCGGGCATATTTGCTGGAGCGATCATCACCGAACAGATCTTTCGGGTCAACGGTCTGGGGCAGCTGCTGATCATCTCGATCCAAGGGGGCGACGTTCCGATGGTCCAGACCCTCACATTCATCTTTGCGGTGCTTATCGTGTTCTTCAACCTCATCGCCGACGTAACATACGGACTCCTCGACCCCCGAATCAGGTACGACTGATGGCGACAGCTCAAAAAACCGTTGAACAGGAACACGGCGAACTCGACGCCGTAGGCGCACGGCACAGGACTCTTTGGTCAGACGTATGGCGCCAGTTCAGACGTCACAAGGGTGCGGTGGTAGGGCTAGTTCTCCTAATCGTCATACTCCTTGGCAGTTACCTCGGTCCATTCGTTTACCCGCACGATCCATTTGCAATCGATATCTCGGTGGCAAATCTCGGACCGTCTCTCGAACACCCAATGGGAACTGACAATATTGGGCGTGACGTGATGGCCAGGGTTCTGGTGGGGGGTCGAATCTCGCTTTCGGTCGGGATCACAGCGATGCTCATCGGCGTTTCTGTGGGAACTGCAGTTGGGATTCTCGCCGGGTTCTTCGGCCGACTCGATGGGATCCTCATGCGCGGTACCGACATGTTTTTGGCGCTGCCAATTCTCCCTCTCTTGCTGGTAATCATCATGCTCTTCCGCGACTCGTTGAGGGAAATCTTCGGGCCAGAACTAGGAATCTTCTTGCTGGTTGTGTTCATCATCGGTCTAACTAGCTGGATGCAGACTGCCAGAGTTGTTCGTGGCGATGTCCTCGCTTTAAAGGAACAGGAGTTTGTTCTCGCCGCCAGAAGCGTTGGCACAAGAAAAAGCAAGATCATGATGCGTCATATCTTCCCCAACGTTTTGAGCCCGGTAATGGTCGCCGCTGCACTCGGCATGGCGATCGCCATCATCACCGAGTCCGCCCTTTCGTTTCTTGGACTCGGGTTCCCGTCCGACTTCCCCACCTGGGGCCGGTTGCTCTTCGACGCCAAGGACTTCATCCAACTGGCTCCCATGCGGGTTGTCTGGCCAGGCCTGCTGATCTCGCTCACAGTCATAAGTGTCAACTTCATCGGTGACGGTCTCCGCGATGCTCTCGATCCCAAGCTGCGGAGCAAGGGCTAGGCCGCAAGCAACATGACCGATCGCGAATCACTTGACCTTCACTTTGGTCGCTGGCTCTTGTGGGGTCTAGCCGCAATCTTGGGGCTGCTTGTCATTGTCATCTTCTTCGCCAATGCAGCCAGGGACAGCTCTTCAACATCGTCGGACGGAGCTGAGCAGGTCGAATGGTCGATCCAAACCAGTGAATACACCCCGACACCCGGGGTGGTCACGCTCAAGGGAGACACCCCCACAGGTCTTCCGACTGAGACATGGCAGAACGACCTCCTGCTCGCACGGACCGTTGGCGGTGAAGGCTTCATTTGGAACATGAATGTCAGTCCGGAGGTTCCGGTACCGGTGTACGACATCGATCAGGCGGGATCGTGTGACGAACTGAACACCGAACTGAACAACTGGGCCAACGAGATCGGTCATGCGGCAGGTGACGCCCGCCGTGCCGAAGCATCGGCCTTCGCCCAGCACGCTCTAGACACCATGCTCGCCGACGGGTGCGATCCCCCCCAAACCCCCTAAATCCGAACCGCCCCTCCGGCGGACAGCCTCAGGTAGTACGGACCGGATACGGTCGCAATCCGCTCATCTTCGCCCTAGCCAGCCGCCGGCGCCGGCCGTTTTGCCCGACTCGACAGGTTCTTCATCGTCAGCACCAGGAAGAACAACACAATCGGAACCAGGGCCATCGTGGCTGATCCAGCAGTGTTGGCGTGATAGCTGATCACCAGACCTGTCGCCACTGAGACCACTCCGATGAAGGCCGCCAGGGCCATGATCGCAGGCACACGTCGCACCAGCAGCGCCGAGGTCGCCGGTGGTCCGATCAACAGGCCGAACACCAGCAGGGTGCCGACAGTCTGGAACGACCCAACGATGGCGACCGTGATCAACATCAACATCACGAAGTGAGTCATTCGGGGGCGAAGCCCCAACAGCTTGGCCTTTTGTTCATTGAAGGCGAGCACAAGAAAGGCCCGGTAGAGCAGCAGGCTGACAACCAGTGTCACCCCGGCAACTACCCCGAGTGTGACCATGTCTCTGGTCGTGACACCGAGGGTATCGCCGAAAAGAATCGTGGTGAGGCTCCCGCTATAAGACGCTGTCCGCGAGATGAGGATCACGCCCAACGCCAGCATGCCGACGAAGAGAAGCCCGATTCCGGTGTCTTCGGAGAACGTGGTCTGACGATGAACGAGGTTGATACCGATGAGCATCACCCCGGCTGCGCCCGCTGCACCGATCAGCACGTTGAAGTCGAGCAGGATCGCCAGAGCAATCCCCGGGATTACCCCATGGACGAGGGCGTCGCCGAGAAAACTCATTCCTCGAATCACCACCCATGTCCCGACGAGGGCAAGGGCGACGGCAGCGAGGGAACCGCCGATCAGCGCCCGTTGTTGGAACGCCAGTTCAAAAGGCTCGATCAGCCAGTCCACGTCATCAACCTAACCAAGAGCGCTTACCACGAGATCTGCGTTGGCACCCAGCATCGCCACATATGTCTCGGCGCCAGAGCCGGGTGGACCGAGCGAGCCTGTGTAGAGGTCCACGATCTCGACATCCCAACCAACTTCGCTTCCAACTGCGCGGGCAAGCACCTCCGGCTCGGTGGTTTCGGCGAATATCGCAGTGATTTCCTCCTCTTCGATCACGTCGACCAAACCAGCCAGCTCGTCAGAACTGGGATCAATAAGTGTGGACCCTCCATGTACCACTACTCCGACCACCTGAAACCCATACCTACCGGCAAAGTACCCAAGGGAATCGTGATTGGTCACCAGTTTTCTCGTCTCGAGCGCAATGGTTCCCATCAGCGCCTCGAGCTCCCAGTCGAGGAGTGCCAACTCTTCTTTGTAATCGTCGCCGGAGGTGGACCAGTCGATAGACGGTTCAAGGAGTTCGAGCTCAGTCACAATCACATCAACGGCGGTAATCATCCGGATCGGATCAAGCCAAACGTGCGGGTCTAGTGAGTCCGGATCGCTTCCCAACGGCAGGGGGTCGACGGAAGGCCCGATGTTGAGAATCCGGACTCCGGCATCGACTGCCGAACTCAGAACCGGGTTCAGTCCGGCTTCGAGACCTAAACCATTCGCTACGACCAAGTCGGCTTTGTGGATACTCGCTGCCTGTCGCGCCGAGGCCTGGAACTCATGCGGATCGGCACCCGGGGGCATCAACACCTCCACCGACGCTTCCGAACCGACAATGTTCGCCACGATGTCACCGAGGACCGTCGTCGTGACCACAATGCCGACGCCGTTGACGGACGTTGAATCGCCGCCACCGCAGGCGGCAGAAAACAGCATCGCTGCTGTCAGCCAAGCGAATTGTCTGCGGTGGGCCACTTTGATGTCGTCTCAGTTTCCGTCTACAATGAGAATGGTTCTCACTAACACGTAAACAGTAACCACTACCACTGGCAAGCAGCACATGGAACGACAAATCGAGACACGACTCAAGGAGAGAGACGTCCGATTCACGTCCGGACGTCGCTCGGTGGTAGCCGCCCTTGCTGGATCGGAGGGCCCCAGGTCTCCCGCCGAACTTCACGATGAGATCGGCTCGAGGGTCCCACTCTCTTCTCTGTACCGCTCTTTGTCGGTCCTCGAGGATGCAGGGGTGCTTGTCCCCCACTTCGGGATGAAAGGGGTGACCCGTTATGAGCTTGCAGACTGGCTTCAGGGACACCACCACCATCTGATTTGTGTCGACTGTGGGTCAGTCGAAGACGTCTCGCTTCCCCGCGAATACGAGGAGAGAGTCCAGATCCTTGTCGACGACATCGGCGTTCACGCCTCCTTTGCGCCGATCGACCACACACTCGAAATCGAAGGCAGATGCTCCTGGTGCTCGTGAGAGAGGTTGCAGTCAGAGCCGAGGATTTGGTTGTTAGCTACGGAAACGTGATTGCCCTCGATCGATCATCATTCGAGATTCCCTCGGGTGCCATCACAGCTGTCATCGGGCCCAACGGTTCCGGCAAATCAACATTGCTGAGCACTATCGCTGGTCTCGTCAAACTCTCCGGCGGTTCGATTGAGCTCCTTCCCGACCACGAGCGAGAACCGACAATCTCTTTCGTCCTTCAAACCACCAAGGTGAACGACGCCTTGCCGATCTCGGTCGAAGAGGTGGTCGCGATGGGAAGGTACGCCGATAAAGGCCCCTTCGAGCGTTTCAAGAAGGAGGACGCAGACGCAATTTCTCTAGCCATGGAGCGCACCGGGGTGAGCGACCTCGCCAGACGACATCTCAACCACCTGTCAGGAGGTCAGCGTCAGCGCGCATTCGTAGCCCAAGGCCTAGCCCAGGACCACGACCTTCTCTTGCTGGACGAGCCACTCACTGGAATCGACATCGCCGCGGCTCAGGCCATCGATCGAGTCATTCACAACGAGATCACCCGAGGTTGCTCGGTGATCATGACCACCCACGATCTCACCGAAGCGCGGATAGCCGACCATGCCCTCCTCCTGTCGGGAAAAGTTGTTGCCTCGGGGCCCCCCGAAGAGGTCCTGACTGCGGAGAATCTCATGACCGCGTATGGTCCGTCACTGCTCCACGTGGAGGATGGTCAGGTGTTCCTCGACGACGCTGCCCATGCGCCAACTGCGTCGCGGCACCTTCATAGGGACCGCACAATCCACACCGAAGCCTCACCGGGAGACTTTCACTCAGAGAACTGATCAAACGGTGAAGCTCTGACCCCAGTCGAGATCGACCAACTCGACATCGTGATCTCGTAACGCACTGCCCACGAGGCCACGAATCCACTCCCGCCCACCGTGGGTCAGGTAGAAGTCGTGGATGGGGACCACTTGTGCCGGCCGGAGCCGTGAAGCGAATTCAACCGCTCCCCTCGCGGAATCCCACGGCACCATCAATGGCAGGGCCAGGACGGGAGCAGTTGTGTTCGGCTCTCGACTGTCCCCCGGGTGGGTGAAGAGCCCATCGATGGTGAACGACCGGTTCGGTGGAGTTGTGCCATTGGGGATGGCTCCATGCAGGACGTCTTCGTATCCCACATCACCGGGCACTCCGGTCTCGACCCGAATCTCATGTGGGTCGAGAAGGTCGGCGACGGCCTGGTTGGAATAGACGACTACATCTTCTCGCCGTTGTATCAACCAGCGAATGAACTCCGGGTTGGCATGGTCAGGATGAGCATGCGTGATCAACACACGGGTGACATCACCAATACTTTCCAAATCGAACTCACCGCTCTCAAACGTATGAAACCCAGGATCGAAAAGGGTGCTGTCGGAGTCCGTGGTGACCAGAAGACATGAATCGGTAAGTCGCTGAATGGTGGGCATGACCCCGAACTTATACGGCCTACTATCGCCACGGTCGTGTTCATGGAAGAATTTGAGACCCTCAGCCGGGACTCGCTGACCGAACTCCAGACCAGTCGACTGCTCGAAACGCTCAGTCGTCTCGAGGCGTCCGACTCAGCCTTCTGGAACCAGAAACTCCATGGCGTTGGTCCCGTGACCTCGATTGATGAGGTAGCCAAGCTCCCATTCACCCAGAAACACGAGTTCCGCGAGAACTACCCATATGGGATGTTGACCGTGCCGCCGTCCGAGCTTGTCAGGATCCACGCCTCCTCTGGGACCTCAGGCAAACCAACAATCGTTGCCTACACGGCACACGACGTCCAGGTTTTTGCCGAAGTCAATGCCCGATCCTTGGCTGCTGTTGGTGCCAAGGCCAGTGACATTGTTCACATCGCTTATGGATATGGCCTGTTCACCGGTGGACTTGGCCTCCACTACGGAGTGGAGAGATTGGGTGCGATGGCGGTACCGGCTTCCGGTGGGAACCCGGGATTCCAGGTCGGCCTCATCGCCGATATGGGAGCAACTGGGCTTGCTGCAACACCTTCTTTCGCCTTGATCCTTGCTGAACGAGCGCGAGAGGAGGGTCTGCTCGCGAAACTCAGACTCCGCTGGGGCATCCATGGAGCGGAACCTTGGTCTGAAGGTCTGAGAGAGAAGCTGGAAGCCTCATGGGATGGGGACTATGACGCCTGTGACATCTACGGCCTGTCAGAGATAATCGGTCCGGGAGTAGCAGCCGAATGTCGACTGAACAAAGGCGGCATGCATGTCTTCGAAGACCATTTCTACCCGGAGATAGTCGACCCCGGGACCGGGGAGCCGGTTGCTGAGGGCGACGCCGGCGAGCTGGTTCTCACAACTCTGACGAAGCAGGCTCAACCCGTTATCCGCTATCGGACACGAGACATCACACGGTTCCTCCCGGGCGATTGCCCATGTGGTCGAACCTCCCGACGAATCGCCCGGCTCGAAGGCCGGGTCGACGACATGCTGATCATCAGGGGAATCAACGTCTACCCACGCACGATTGAGGCCGTCCTCATGGGCGATCCAGGTATCGGCGCCAACTACGCCATCATCATCGACCGGCGTCCAACGCTCCCGGAGGTGGAAGCACGTGTCGAGCTGGCAAGTGACGATCTACTGGGGAGTGAGGAAGCCATCGCCGAACGGATTCGATCCAAACTCTCCGAGACGATCCGGCTGAGATTCAACGTTGTCGTTGGGCCTGCGGGCAGCGTCCCCAGAAGCGAGCTCGGCAAGGCAAAACGTGTCTTCGAGCAGACCACGGACGCCGACCCCCTCACAATATGATTGGCACGCCGGCCACCGCCGACCTACGTCTTCGAGGACTTGAGCATCGGGTGATCGACACCGGCCCGGTGAGCTCACTGCAAGAGGCAGCCCGACTGCGCGGCGTCGCTCCTTCGGCTGTCATCAAGACAATGGTGATCCGTCGTAGCGAAGACGATTACATATTTGTGCTGGTGCCCGGTGACAGGGTGATCGACTGGCCCAAACTTCGCTCAACGCTCGGTGAGCGGCGACTGTCGATGCCCGACGCCGATGAGGCGTTCGAGGCGACCGGGTACAAACGGGGCACGATCACACCTCTCGGCGCTTCGAGAAGCTGGCCTGTCTACGCCGACGAGCGGCTGCTCGACGGAGACGTCTCGATCGGGGGAGGCGCCCACGGCCTCTCGATCACTGTCGACGGCGCCGAGTTGGTCGAGGCGGTTGAGGCGCATGTGGGCGACTTGACCAAACCCCAATAGCTGGCTGTGTGTCGCTAGTGGTCAAGTTGCCAGTCACTAGTCGAGAAGACGATGAAGCAGCCCGTCAACAACCGCGGTAAAGCGCTCGCGAGCAGAATTGGCCGCCTGGGTGACTTCTTCGTGACTCAGCGGTGAGTCTGCTATCCCCGCGGCAAGATTGGTGACCAGGCTGATTCCAATCACACTCGCTCCCATGTGCCGAGCAGCTACTGCTTCAGGGACTGTGGACATTCCAACGAGGTCGGCGCCAAGTCGACGAGCCATCTCCACCTCAGCTGGAGTCTCGTAGGCGGGCCCGGTGAACCAGGCGTATACCCCCTCTTTGAGCGAGACCCCGACCGAATCACCAACCTTGCGGGTCAGCTGTCGAAGAGGCTCCGCATAGACAGTTGACATATCAGGAAATCGTGGGCCCAATCTTTCGTCGTTGGGGCCAACAAGGGCAGATTGGCCAGTCAGATTGAGGTGATCACTGACCAAGACAAGATCTCCCGGCTCCAGACCATCGCCACATCCGCCGGCCGCGTTGGTGAGGATCACGGTTTGACAGCCTGAACTGACGGCAGTTCTGACACCGAAAACGAGTTCTTCGAGCGACCATCCCTCATAGAAGTGAACACGTCCGGCGAAAATCAGAGCGCTGCCTTCACCGAACTTGGTTGAGACGATTTTCCCGCCATGACCTTCTACTCGGGGAACAGGAAATCCTGGGATGTCGGAGTAGGGAATCGAGATCTGATTCGGAACCCGTTCCGCATAGGGTCCAAGCCCAGATCCGAGAACCAGCGCGACCTCATGGTCCCGACCGGTCCGCTCGGCAATCAACTGGGCTGCTTTCTCAATTGCCTCGAAGTTCATCTGGAGACACTATGCGGCAACTGTCTCCGATGGGAGGTACCGTCGGAGACGTGACCGATCTCTTCTCCTCCCGGGCCGACGGGCTGGCAATGGCAGCTGCGCCCCTGGCGACACGGATGCGTCCTCGTACGATCGAGGAGATTGTCGGTCAACCTCAACTGCTCGACCAGGGCGCTGCATTCAGGCGTGTTGTCGAATCGGGCCGTCCCATCTCGATGCTTCTCTGGGGTCCTCCTGGCACGGGGAAAACCACGCTGGCACGTGTCGTGGCCAATCATGCCGACGCCGAGTTCATCACACTCTCCGCGGTTTCTGCCGGCGTCAAGGACATCAGGGAGGTCCTTGCCAGCGCCAAGCAACGTCTCGCAACCGATGAGAGACGAACCGTGCTGTTCTTGGACGAGATTCACCGGTTCGCCAAGAATCAGCAGGACGCACTTCTCCCCGGAGTGGAAGACGGGACCCTCACTCTGATCGGGGCCACCACCGAAAACCCGTTTTTCGAAGTCAACAGCCCGCTGATGAGTCGGATGACTCTGTTCCGACTCCAGGCTCTTGCTCCTGGCGAGATACGACAGCTTCTTGATACCGCCCTCTCCGATCGCGATCGGGGCCTCGGATTGATGGGTCTCGCCCTCCCTGGTCCCGCGGGTGAGGAACTCGCAACTCGCACAGGTGGTGATGCCCGTCAGGCTCTCAACGCGCTAGAGGTTGCCGCTCTGCTTGCCGAAACCGACGGACGGAGTGAGATCACCGATGCGGATGTCAGCGAAGCGCTGCAACGGAGAATCGTCAGGTATGACAAGACCGGTGACAACCACTATGACGTGATCTCCGCGTTCATCAAATCTGTTCGAGGATCCGATCCCGATGCCGCCCTCTACTGGCTGTTTCTGATGCTCGAAGGCGGAGAGGACCCCGAATTCATCGCTCGCCGGTTGATCGTTCTCGCGTCCGAGGACGTGGGGCTGGCAGACTCCACGGGGCTTCAAGTGGCGGTTGCTGCCGCCGACGCGCTTGCGTATGTCGGTCTCCCCGAGGCGAACTATCACCTCACCCACGCCACGCTGTATCTGGCAATGGCGCCGAAGTCGAACTCGCTTGGCAAAGCGATGGCAGCAGCCAGCGAGCTGGTGCAAAATGGCCCCACCCCAAACGTTCCCCCGCATCTGCGCTCGACTGGGTACTCAGGAGCTGCACAACTGGGTCACGGCGAAGGTTATGTCTATCCGCACGACCACCCTGGCGGTGTGGTCAGCCAGCAATACTTCCCCGACGGTGTCGAGCCCCAGGTCCTGTTTCGCCCTGGCGAGCGGGACGATGTGGTCGCTGCGAACCGCGACACCTGACTTCCATCGAACCTGTCATGACAGCGCGGAGGCAACCCGCTCGACCATCTGGATGAGGAGATCCTCGGAGGTGGCGAAATTGAGACGGGCGTAGCCATCCCCACCAGATCCAAAAAGAGAACCCTCGTTGAGAGCGACTCGGGCGTGTTCGAGAAAGTGATCGGCCGGCTCGACGTGACCGCGGGGGCCAAAATCCAACCAGGCAAGGTAGGTCGCCTCGGGTGGCCGATATCCCACACCAGGCAGCTGGGCGTCTACCAACTCGCCCAGAACTCGACGATTCGACTCGAGTCGAACCATCACTTTGTCCAACCAGTCGCCACCTTCAGCGTATCCAGCCGTATTGGCGATGAGACCAAGAGTGCCGACGCCAATCTTGGGAAGCGTGAAGAACTCCGACCAAATTTCAGCATCACGGTCATTGGTAAGCACGACCTGGGCGCATTTGAGACCTGGAAGGTTGAACGCCTTTGAGGCTGACGAAACCGTCACGAGAACGTCTGGGGCCCAGGCTGCGGCAACAACGTGGGTCGAGCCCGGATAGACCAGCGGGGCGTGGATCTCGTCGGACAGAACGCGACCGTCATGACTTGCAACCACCTCGACCAAAACCGACAATTCGTCGACAGAGAAGCTGCGACCGGTCGGATTCCACGGATTGCACAACACGACCGAGCCGGCGCCACGAGCCATCTCACGGTTGATCGCATCGATGTCGAGCGTGTAGCGGCCATCGGCATCGACAAGACCGGGGACCTGCACGTACTCCCTGTCGGCGCGCTCCACCATCGAGAAAAACGGGTAGTAGGCCGGAGTGGGCAGGATCACCGGCGAACCCGGCTTGGTGAGATGGGCGATGGCTCGCCGGGTTCCTTCCACGACGTCGGGAACTGCGAACACCCGCGACGGATCGACTCTCCAGTCGAGACGGGATGCCCAAGAATCGACAGCGGCCGCGGCAGTGGCATCCATAGCGTCGAAAGACGGGTACCCGGTGTCCCCACGGTCAATCGCTTCGTGCAACGCCTGGCTGACGACGGGCGCGAGACCGAAGTCCATCTCGGCCACCCACGCCGGGAGGACATCGGGGTCGTAGTAGGTCCACTTCAAGCTGTTCTTGACAATCGGCGAATTCACTCCGGCGAGAGTACCCACAGGTCGGCCCGCTGGTGGTCCATCCGCTAGTGGTCCGTCCGACAAATAGTTGTGAGGTCCCTCAGCCCGCTAGTGGTCCGTCCACTAGCGTCGACCAGCCGATGAGCGAATCTTCAACCGCCGCACGATTCTTTGACAGCCGGGCGGCCTACATGATGTTTATCCGCTCTACCAACGAGAAGGCCGCGGTAGCCGCCAGAGTTGGCAGAGAACTCGCCAAGTTGAAGCCCGGCGAACGTGCCTTGCGCATTTTCGATGCTGGGATGGGTGATGCATCGGTACTCAGCCAGTTGATGAGAGAAATGCACCAAGCCTTCACCCACATCCCGTGGCTGATCGTGGGCAAGGAAATCAGCGTGGAAGATGTGCGGCAGGCGCTGGAAAGGATGCCGGATCGTCTTTCGGAGCATCCCGAAACGGTCTTCGTCGTGACCAACATGCATTATCGGGAGGCACCGGCTCTCAAGCCTGACCGGCCGGACGACCTCGTTTGGAGAAATGTTGCACTCGAAGGATCGACCGCTCACGAATTCGCCAACCAGATTCACGATCTCTACCCAACAGTCGCCAAAGACTGGGAAGTTCGCACCAGCCCCAAATCCGGCAATCCGCTCTACCTGCGGCCGGCGGCTCTTGTGATCTACCGCCGCGATAGGGAGTTCCTCCTTCGCCCCACCATTCCCCAGCCAGAAAACGTCGAAGGTCTCTACGACCTCGTTATCGCATCACAGACCTACCGCGCCCGGACGAGCGCAGATCGAAAGGTCAAGACTGTCCTGGCACCGCTCTCGGAGGCACTGGCCCCGGGCGGCCGTCTCATTGGGGTTCACGCGTATGGAAAAGACCCGGGCCTGGAGATCATCCAAGGGGTTTGGCCTGGAGAACAGCCATACCCCACCGGTCGTCATGAGCTGATCGAGGTCGCCTCGAGGACTATCGACGACTCTTCCTTGAAGTTCGATCCTGGCACCGACGACGAGTCGGTATTTCGGTTCCATCTTCACTCCATGCCTACCGAGAAGACCGAGCACATCGGGACCCCTTCGATCCTGGCGACATGGAACGCTGCTGCTTATGTGGCCCAGATCGATGAGCCCCGGCTGTCAGAAGCCATGGCGTCGGGCTCTTACCTGGAGCCCACGGCGGCTGTCATGAGAAAACACGATTCCGTTTGGTTCAACAACGAGTCGTATGTGATTTCCCGCGGCTCTGCATAGTCGCGTCTCGCTAGGCGGCGGCCTCAACTGGTTGGCGTCGGGATTTCTCCACGTAGACCACCGCAACCACAATCAGCACCGCCGCGATCGTTGCGAAATTGGCCAGCCAATGGAAACCGACCGTCGACTTGACGAATCCAGATAGAAGGGCGGCCGTTGCACCAAGAAGGCTCATCAGCACATCAGAGAGACCCTGGGCGCCAACTCGCTCCGAACTGGGAAGACTTTCGGTCAGCAATGCCGACCCCGCGATGAAAGCGAAGTTCCAGCCGACGCCCACCAGGAAGAGCCCGATGAACACAAGACTCGGGACGTAGCCGGCAATCACAGCTGCCGTTGCGCCGGTGCCAAGTATCACCGCGCCGACCTTCAACGAGCTGATCCGCCCGTACCGGTCCGCCCATCGTCCAATGAGTGGAGCTAGCCCGAACATGCCAAAGACGTGTGCTGCGATAACCAGTGTCGACAATTCGGCCTGACCGTGGTCACGCATGTGGAGGGGTGTCATTGCCATCACAGCAACCATGGCCATCTGGCTCACAGCCATTGCACCAATGGCAAGACGGGCCATCGAGTTGGGCCAGATCGTTTTCCATGACTGGCTAATACCTCTGAGAGGGTTCTCCCGAGGTGCGTCGAGATCGACTCCACCGGCAAACTCAAGTGGGTCGGGCCGGAGGAATGTTGCGATGATCAGTCCGGCAAAGGCAAAACCCACGGCCCCCAGTGCCAAAGGACTCACCCACTCCGACATTCCCAAACCTTTGCCCACCTGGTTCACCCACAGGGCAAGCGCCGGTCCGACAACTGCCCCGACGGTTCCCACCCAGACAACCATTGAGATCTCACGGGCGCGGCGATCTTCGTCGGCCAGATCTGCCGCAGTGAACCGATTCTGAAGATTCGAGGCGTTGCCGACACCAAACAACCCGCTCGCAACAACAAACAGCCAGAACATGCCGGCCTGCCCAGCGACAAGTCCAAGTCCGGCTCCGAAGATTGCAATGACGTACCCGATGAGGACACCCGACCTGCGTCCTCGACGTTTCGAACGCAAGGCCAGAGGCGTGGCGGCGATTGCGGTGCCCAACACAGCAGCCGCGGCCGGGACTCCTGCCAGGGTGTCACTGTCCAACATCTCACGGGCCAACAGGACGGCTATCGCGGCAACGGCGCTTCGTCCGGCATACCCAAAAACGTTGGCGATCATCAGGGTGCGGACGGTGCGACGTTGTACGGCGGCCCGATCCATCAGGAGACATTATCTGTCAGAGCATCAAATGGCTCTTTCTCACCCGGCTCAGTTGCGGAAGACGTCCGGTGCAATCGGGTCCTGCTCGCGTCGTCTCGATCCCAAACCGAACAGATATTGGTTTGGGAAAGAGTGACCCGTGTACCCGAGGTCGATGGCGGCATTCATCGTCCAGTAGGGGTCCACCAAGTGTGGTCGTGCCATCACAACCAGGTCGGCCCGACCCGACACGAGAATGTTGTGGATGTCGTCGATGGATGACACCGCACCGACTGTCATGGTTGCGATGCCCGCCTCGTTGCGAATCCTGTCGCTGAACGGCGTTTGATAAAGCCTGCCGTATTCAGGCCTTGCCTCGATGGACGTCTGACCGGTGGACACGTCGACGACGTCACAGCCGTGCTCCTTCAGTCGACGTGAGAATTCGACCGCGTCATCACCGTCAAACCCGCCGTCGACCCAGTCTGTTGCGGAGATTCGAACCGACATCGGTTTGGTGTCGGGCCATCTCCCCCGCACCGCGTCAAACACCTCGAGCGGGTATCTCATCCGGTTCTCCAGAGTGCCTCCGAACTCATCGGTTCGCTGGTTGGCGAGTGGTGTGAGGAAGCTGGACAACAGGTACCCGTGAGCGAAATGAAGCTCGAGCCAGTCAAAGCCGACTCGGTCGGCACGATTGGCTGCTTCCAGATGCTGATCGAGGATCTGATCCATGTCGTTCCGATTCATCTCCCGAGGAACCTGACTGTCGGGCCGGTAGCGGATGGGCGACGGCGAGATGATCTCCCAATTGCCGTCGTCGAGGGGAGCACTGTCGCCCTCCCACATCAGTTTTGTTGACCCCTTCCGGCCCGAGTGGCCGATCTGCATGCCGATCTTCGACTTCGAATTGGCGTGGACAAACTCGACGACACGACCCCACGCAGCCGCCTGCTCGTCGGTCCAGATGCCGGCGTCGGCCGGCGAAATGCGTCCCTCGGGGGAGACACATGTCATCTCAGTCATCACCAATCCGGCACCACCAACAGCTCTGCTACCGAGGTGAACAAGATGCCACTCGTTGGGCAAGCCGTCCACCGATGAGTATTGGTCCATTGGAGAAACGACCACCCGGTTGGGAAGCGTGAGATCCCGAACCTTGTAGGGATGGAACATCGGTGGGGTTGTCTCGTCGACCTTCTCTGGTGCGCCGTGGTTAGAGGCCGCATACCAACGATCGATCGATTCCATGTAGCCGGGATCCCTGAGACGAAGGTTGTCGTAGGTAATCCGCTGACTCCGCGTCAACATACTGAAGACAAACTGCTCCGGCTCGAGATGTCGGTAGCGGTCAGCGCCTTCGAACCACTCGAGACTTGCTTTGGCCGCTCGTTGCAAACTGTCGACCTCGGGACGTCGAGCCGCCTCGTATGCGTCGAGAGCTTCGCCGATAGGCATATCTTCGAGAAGAAAGCCGGACAGGGCGATTGCGTCTTCCATTGCCAGCTTGGTGCCCGACCCCACCGAGAAGTGGGCGGTATGTATGGCGTCACCCATCAGCACCACGTTTTGGTGATGCCACTTTTCACATCTGATGGTGGGGAACTGCAACCACTTTGAGTTGTTGCCCACAAGTGGGTGACCATCGAGGTGCTCAGCAAACATCTCCTGACACGTCTTCAGCGCAAACTCGTCGCTTTCCCCCGGTGGGAAAGACTCCTCCTCCGTCTCGTCGAAACCCAAACCACGCCATGTGTCCGGTGGTACCTCGACGATAAAGGTGCTTCCTTCGGAGGAGTACGGATAGATGTGGGCCCACACCATCCCAGCAGGAGTGTCCTCAAAGATGAAGTGAAACTTGTCAAAGACTCTCGGGGTCCCGAACCAGATGTACTTGTTCACCCGCAGATCGATCGATGGCCTGAAATGTGGCTCGAGTGAGCGACGGACCATTGAGTTGGCCCCGTCCGCACCGACGATCAGATCGGCTTCCGGCAAATCGCCGAGGTCAGTGATCTCGGTGGAGAACCGGATGTCGACACCCACTTCAGTCGCTCGTCTGGTGAGAATCTCGAGCAAGTCGCGACGACCCGCCGCGGCGAACCCATGACCTCCTGAAACGAAACGCTTCCCAGAGAAGTGGCGAACCTCAATTTCACCCCAGTGTCGAAAGCTCCGAGTGAGCGCCTCATAGGAAGGCCCGTCTGCTGCGGCGAAGTGGTCGAGTGTCTCGTCGGAGAAGACGACGCCAAACCCGTAGGCGTCCTCCGGTCGATTCCGCTCGTAGACCGTGACCTCGAAATCAGGGCGTGCCTTTTTGAGCAAGATTGAGAAGTAGAGATTGGCCGGACCCCCACCGATGCATAGGACCTTCATCGGTCGGCCAGGTCGGTCCGGGCTAAGTCCATGGTCACAAACATAGGAGCCATATCGACCGAATACCGGCTCCGGTAGACCACCAACACCGACATCGACCGCATACAGGTGGCCCGCCTGCCCGCTCTCGTCATTTCCACCATCACCCCGACGTCGATGTCAACCCAATAGAGAAGCTGCGATCGGACATCCCACAATGGGCACTCCCCAGCCGGCTCGGCTTCGACGAACCTCGCTCTATCAAAGGACCTCAGACCCGCTCGTAGGTGAAACGATGGGTTTCTCCGAAGACCATGGGAAATTGATCCACAGGTCGGTGCGTTTCCAAACGAACTCTGGTTTGATAACTGAGCGCGACTTCTCGTAGAGGACAGCAGCCTTGGTCTCCTTTACCTTGTCGGAAACGAAGTCGTAGACCATCTGCAATGTGTGACCCGTGTCAGCGACGTCATCGACGATTAGAACGCTGGCGTGCTCTAGGTCGACCAACTCGAGGTATGGAGGGAGGATCACCGGGATGTCCAGCCGCTGATCGATGCCGGTGTAGTACTCGACATTGATCAGGTAGCAATTCTTGATCGACAACGCGTACCCGAGTGACCCAGCCGGAATCAACCCGCCACGTGCGATACCCAGAATTATGTCAGCGTCGAAGTCATCGTCGGCGATCTGCTGGCCAAGTTCTCGTATCCCAACTCCATAGTCACTCCAGCTGAGAATTTCCCGGTCCGGGCTGGGACTGGCTTCTGACACTATCCGAACTTTTTCGCGAATTTACCGGAGGCTCCGGAAGTGATTGACCCACCGTGGCCAAACACGGCCACTTCGAAATCGCGCTGGGCGACCTTCGCCAGGCTGGTCTTACCGACGGCGAGGTCGTCATAACCGAGCATGTAGCCAAGGCCAAACATGTTTGAAGCGATATCACCTGCAAAAAGAACGCCACGGTCACGTTTCCAAAGCAGCGACACATGACCAGGCGTGTGTCCTGGGGTATGAATGACTTCGATCTCACCGGCAACGTCAAGGGTTTTGCCATCG
>CAXMPS010000099.1:0-11086 GCA_964194995.1 uncultured Gammaproteobacteria bacterium
AGCCAAAGGATGGCGGCACGCTGTTGACTCCAGATTTCTCGGGTGAGTCGGCGGTTTCTTCAAGATGGCTGAGGGCTTGGCGATCAAGCAACTCAAAAAGCAGGTCGAAGCTGACGGCAAGGCGCTCAAAAAACTATTGGAAGCAAAGTAGAGCGCAGGCCCGACGTCCGACGTTCCACATGACCCGCACATAACGGCACTTATGGGCGGGGGCTTTCCAGCCTGTCAGGTAGGTCTTGACACATGACCCTGCCCGGATTGGAAGGCTGGGATCACCGGGTGGACGGCTATTCCGGTTTTCGCCTCCTCTATCTCCCTTCCCAATCCCAAGTTTCCACACCGACGAGATCCCCTTATACTTTGTGCTCCCGCGAACCCCCTAGGGGTGTAGCTCGAATTGGTAGAGCGCCGGTCTCCAAAACCGGAGGTTGGGGGTTCGAGTCCTCCCGCCCCTGCCAGACCGTGTATCGATTGATGTTTAGGAAGAGTTGATGAACCGAGAGATGCGCCGGATTCAGGAGCGCGAAGACCGGCGAAAGAAGAAGCAGGAAGCCCAAGGTGGCAAGGCGCAGCGCAAGGCTGCCGCTATGCAGTCGGGTCCACCCACGGCCGAGCGCAAGCCGATCTGGCGGCGCCTCCGAGACTATCTCCACGAGGTTCGGATGGAGCTGCGCAAGGTCACCTGGCCCACGCGGGACCAGATGATCGCCTTCACCACAGTTACCGTCATCACTTCCGTCGTTTTGACCGGTGTCATCTTTGGTCTCGATATCATCATGAAAGAAGCTGTTTTCTGGCTGTTGGAGCAAAGCTGATGGCTGAAGTAGCCGAGATCAAAGAGACCACGGAGACCACGGAGACCACGGAAGTCGAAGTAGAGGTCGAACCGACGCCGGTCAGCCCCTACGACCTCCCCGGCGACTGGTACGTCATCCACTCGTACTCCGGTTACGAGAACAAGGTGAAGGTCAACCTCGAGACGCGTATCCAGTCGATGCACATGGGCGACCGCATCTTCGAAGTCCACATCCCCATGGAGGACGTCGTCGAATTCAAGGGTGGTAAGAAGGTCACCGTCCCCAAGAAGGTCTTTCCCGGCTACATCTTGGTCCGGATGACGCTCGACGATGACTCCTGGTACGCAGTGCGTAATACACCAGGCGTCACCGGTTTCGTCGCGGGGAACGCCCAGAAGCCGACGCCTCTTTCCCGGCGCGAGGTCGAGCGCTTCCTCGGCGTTCAGGAGGACGACGACAAGGCCAAGCCCCGCTTCAAGCCGGAGTGGGAGATTGGCGAACAGGTTCGGGTCGTCACCGGTCCGTTCGCAGACTTCAACGGCGTCATCGAAGAGATCAACATCGATCAGCAGAAGATTGTCGTGCTGGTCAACATCTTTGGGCGGGATACCCCGGTCGAACTCGGTTTTCAGGACATCCAAAAGAGCTGATTCCCGGCTCACTAGTCACAGGTAGAAAGAAATGGCACGCAAGAAACTTGTCACAACGCTGAAACTTCAGTTGCCCGCCGGTCAGGCGACACCTGCTCCGCCGGTCGGCACCGCACTAGGCCCACACGGGGTCAATCTCATGGAATTCGTCAAGGCGTACAACGAGGCCACGTCGGGTCAGCGGGGTCAGATCATTCCGGTCGAGATCTCGATCTATGAGGACCGCACCTTCGATTTCGTGATGAAGACTCCGCCCGCCGCTGCGTTGCTCCGGCAGGCTGCTCGGGTCGAGAAGGGCTCCGGCGAGCCGAACAAGGAGAAGGTCGGTTCGGTCACCAGGGCTCAGGTCAAGGAGATCGCCGAGATCAAGATGCCCGACCTCAACGCCATCGACATCGAAGGCGCCATGAAGGTCGTCGAGGGCACCGCCCGTTCTATGGGAATTGTTGTCGCGGGCTGACGCCGCTATCTGAACCAATACGGCGCCGGCTTGCCGGCGTCCCAAGAAGTGGGAGGCCGAAAGGCCGTCTGACCACAAGGAGAAACAATGGCCAAACATGGCAAGAAGTATCGCGAGGCCTCACAGCGGTACGACAAGCAAACCCCTTACCCCGCTCCGGAGGCTCTCGAGCTGGTGAAGACTCTCGCACCGGCAAATTTCGATGAGACTGTCGAAGCCGTTTTCGATCTCGGTATCGATCCTAAGAAGGCTGATCAGCTGGTGCGTGGCACTGTCTCGCTGCCTCATGGCACCGGGAAGGATGTCAGGGTGGCGGTCTTCGCCCCGGCTGACAAGGAGAAAGAGGCCACTGAGGCTGGTGCAACCATCGTCGGAGGCAAGGAGCTCGTAGAGAAGATTCAGGCCGGGGGCGACATCCAATTCGATGTGGCCATCGCCACTCCGGACATGATGGCGGAAGTCGGAAAGCTCGGGCGCGTCCTTGGCCCCCGCGGCCTCATGCCGAACCCCAAGGCCGGCACCGTGACCCAGGATGTCGCCAAGGCCGTTGCGGAGTTCAAGGCCGGACGCATCGAATACCGAAACGACCGCTACGGAAACGTGCACGTCCCGGTGGGCAAGGTTTCGTTCGGAGTCGACCAGCTCGCCGACAACCTGGCAATGGTTTCCGCTGAGATATTGCGAGCCAAGCCGGCGGCGGCGAAGGGTCACTATCTGAAACGGATGTCCCTTTCGTCCACTATGGGCCCGGGAGTCAAGGTCGACGTCGGCCACCTCGAGGAGTTCGCTAGCTCCGCCTCTTAGTTCCTCGACCTGATTAAATACAGGAAAAGCCCCCTCTTTCGAGGGGGCTTTTCATAAGGGGGGTCTCGGTGTTCCGGGGATTCCCTGGGTTATGAGGGCTTCGGTTGCCAGGTCCACCGTCCTCGCACAGCCGACTCTCCGTCTGTGGACCAGGGTAGGGCTGGTCTTACTTGGCCGGTTGAGCGGCCCTCACTTCTGGGTTCCGGAGAGCGGGCGGGGGCGGTCAGGGAACCCGCCCTGCTCTCACAGAGACCCCCTGTTGTCAACGCACCTAGTGTCGCGCGGAGCGTTCCCTCTGTCCAGGCAAATTCTGGCAAACCTGTTGCCTCAGGTACGTGGTGCCACATATGGCGGTACGGCGGATCAGAACGATCCGATGAACGATTCGAGCAACGGGTTGAACTCCTCGGGCTGTTCGAAACTGGGTAGATGGGCAGCGTCTGCGATGACAACGCGACTCTGATCGCTGATTCGCTTTGCCAGTCGATCTGTTCCTTCCACGATGTCGGGCAGGTCGTATTGGCCGACAACGACGAGTGATGGCACCGAGATCTCCTCCAGTCGTTCCGCGATGGGGGGCTCCATCCAACCGATGTAGTCGTCACGGTCGAGTTCGGTCATAACTGGCGCTCGGTCCATCTCAATGACTTTCTGAAAGACCGCATCGTTCGTCTCCGCTCGGGTCCGACCCACACCTACCACCCAGACTTCGGCATCAATTTCAGTGAGACGGTCCCAGTCCTCAGCTTCCCAAAGGGGATCCAGGTTGTCCCATTGCGGAGGTGTGTAGTCGCCATCGGGTGGCTCCCATCCGGGCTCACCGGCGCCGATCACGACCAGACCGGAGATCCGATCGGGTGCGGCCACGGTGATCTCCATCACCGCCTTTCCGCCCATTGAGCATCCAACCAGGACAACGTCATCGAGATCCAGACGCTCGATCACCGCGAGGATGTCAGCGTGGGGCCGATATGCCTCAGCGACCCACTCGCTTTTGCCAAAGCCACGCATGTCCGATCTGATGTAGCGGTGCCCTGGAACCGGGTTGTCGAACTGTGGGTCCCACATTCTTCGGTCGGTCACACCGGCGTGGCAAAACACCACTGGCCTTCCGGCGCCGACTTCTTCGTAGTAGATCTTGGCCGCGCCCGACGGCGCGTAGCCCGATTTCAGTGTCACGGCCAGGATGATATCGGTGGCCCGCCGCCTCGGTGGGTGAATTCGACAGGCCGGTTGCTTCCGTGTTGCCTGAGCGCCACTTGTGGCGCAATGTACATGAGGTACCCCGGAATTGCTGAAGTGGGACCAGGCAGTACAATCGCATCTGCAACTCCAATAATCCTCGGCCCAAGACCGTCGGCGTCGCAAGACTTAAAGGGAAACCACCCACGCAGGTTGCTCCCGAGAGCCCCTTGTCTACGCCGAGGGGCTTTATTGATGTCTATCGGAGGAGCGTATGCCAACACCAGAAAAGGTTCAGGCTGTTGCCGACATCCGAGAAGCTCTCGAAGGTGCCGAAGCGGTATTCCTGACCGAATACCGCGGGCTGTCTGTCAAGGCGGTCCAAGAGCTCCGAAGGAGCCTGCGTGAAAGTGGCGCCGACTACAAGGTCGTCAAGATGACTCTGGCCAAAATCGCCGCTGGCGATGCTGGCTTTGAAGGTCTCGACGACTATTTCGCCGGTCCCACCGCTCTGGCATTTGCCAAGAGCGACCCCGTTGCCACGGCGAAGGCCCTCAAGGACTTCTCCGCGGCAAACAATGTGTTCGTGCTCAAGGCCGGATTCCTCTCCGGAAACATTCTTTCCCCCGAGGAGATCTCCAAGCTTGCCGAGATCGCGCCCCGCGACGTGCTCCTGGCGATGTTCGCCGGGGCGGTCAAGGCGCCGCTCTATCAAGCTGCGGGCATGTTCGCCTCGTTCACCCGGGATGCCGCGTCGATGTTCGACCAGTTAGTGACCAAGAAGGAGTCGGGCGAGTTCGCACCGGCCGACGGCGCATCAGACGCCGTTCTGCCGACGGAAGCGTCCACAGAGACCGAGACGGCCGCCAAGGCCGAGGAGGAGTGATCAATGGCCAAGATGACCACTGATGAAATGATCAGCACTTTCGAGGAGATGACCATCCTCGAGCTAAAGGAGTTTCTCGATGCGTTCGAGGACAAGTTCGACGTGACCGCTGCTGCTCCCGTTGCCGTGGCTGCCGCCCCGGCGGCCGGTGGTGACGGGGCCGGCGGGGCTGCTGAAGAGGCCAAGGACGATTTCGATGTCCACCTCACCGCTATTGGTTCCGCCAAGATCCAAGTGATCAAGGAAGTCCGCAGTCTCACCAGCCTGGGGCTGAAGGAGGCCAAGGACCTCGTTGACGGCGCACCCGCCAACGTCCTGGAGGGCGTCGACGAGGAGACCGCGAATAAGGCAAAGGGGGCCCTCGAGGCCGCCGGTGCTTCGGTCGAACTCAAGTAGCTACCAGGTAGTCAGCCAACACCAGTGTGAAGGGGCCCGTAAGGGCCCCTTCACACGTCGCGGATCACTCAGCGAAGTAGGCGGCAACCACCGGCGTCTCCCGGCTGCGCAAGGCCACATTGGCGTCGAGCAACTCGAGACGCTGCTCGAGGTATGTGGTCCCTTCGGGGAACCCGGTCTCGGCGAAGAAGGCCTTGACGTCGGCCGCCGTATCAGGCTGTGAGAGGGTGTTGATACTCGAGATGGCCCAACGTCTGGTGAAAACTGGGATGGCCTCCATGATCTCCGACCAGTGGCTGCGAACTACCTTCCATGCGTCGTCGCCGATGTCGGTCGCCAACATCAGGATGAGCATCAGGTTTATGTTCTGCGATCGGATCTCTCCCGAAAGGATCCTCTCTACGATCAAGTTGGGAGCTTCGGGGAGGTTGGCGTGGGCGATGGCCCGCAGATAGCGCGTCTCGGCGGCAGACGTCTCGGAGTCCTCGAAGGCCTGCCACAACATGTCGAAATCGCTCCGATCGGCATGTCGGGCTACGACGCCCAAAGAGGGGGTCGCGATCTCCTGATCAACATCCTCACCGGCGATGAGATCCCGGACCTGAGACCTTGACTTCTCGATTGCTGACGGGTCTGCCGCGAGGTTGCCCATGGCGGCGATAAGGCTTCCCCGAAGTTTGCGGGTCAGGTCGGAGTCGTCTTTGCGGGCCTCCCATCCCAGCCCCTCCAGAGCGGGGCTGATCAGGTTGCGGGCAAAGAGCTGGAATCCTTCTTCGGCAATTGGGCTCATTGTGTGGTGCTCGATGGCCCCGAGCCCGCCGAGAAGCTCGATCCACACGGCCCATTCATCCTCTTTCTCGAATTTGGCGACGAGATCGAGATAAGCGGAGGCGGGTAGCTGTCCGCCCTCCATGAGAGCCTTGGTGTCGTTTACAACAGTCAGACGCTCGATGGCGTCCAACGATGAGAGATTGTCTACCAGCTTGGTCGCCAGCTTATCCGAGTATCTGACCCGGTAGAAGCCATGTCCGCCAGTGTTGACAACGAGATAGTCGATTTCGCCCTCGATCTCGACTGTTTGCTCTGGCTCTGTGAGTAATACTCGCCTCTCGATTGGCTCCCCGTCGCTCGAGCCACTGATCATCAGGGGTATTTGCCAGAGAGTGGTGTCGGTCTCGTCGGGAATGATGAGGTACCTGCCCTGGAAAAGACGGACTCCGCCGGCGACGAGCTCAACGTCTATCTGGGGATGTCCCTTCTGATAGACCCAGGTGTCCATGATCTCACCCACCGGCCACTGCGAGGCACCGTCGAGGCCCTCCCAGAGATCGGAGGTGTCGGCGTTTGAGAACGAGTGCTTGCGCAGGTAGTTACCGACACCTTTGCGGAATGCCTCGACACCGATGAACTGCTCGATCATGCGGAGAACGGCCGAGCCCTTGCCGTATGTGATCGAGTCGAACATCTCGTCGACCTCGGTCGGCGACTGAACCTCGATCTCGATTGGGCGGGTCGAGGCGAGATGATCTGTACCGTGGGCCCATGCCTTGTCGTCGATCTGGAAGCTGAGATAGCGGTTCCAATCTGGACGCCGGGCGTCGACAGCCTTGGACTCCATGAACGCGGCGAAGGCCTCATTGAGCCATGCGCCTTCCCACCACCGAAGAGTCACCAGGTTGCCGAACCACTGATGGGCGACCTCATGGGCGATCACCTCCAGGCTTCGCTCTAGCTCTGCCTGTGTCGCTTTGTCCTCAGCGATGATCAGGTAGGCATCCCGGTATGTGACGAGCCCGACATTCTCCATCGCTCCGGCCGAGAAGTCGGGAATGGCGATGTGGTCGAGCTTGTCGCCGGGGTAGGGGATATCGTAGTAATCGGACAGGTATTCGAGAGTCCAGACCGCCGCGTCCAAGGCGTAGCCGGTGAGGTGAAGATTCCCTCTCGGAACGATGATTCGGGTGGGGATGCCACGAACATCGACGGGTTCGGTCGCTTCGAAGGGGCCGACGATAAAGGCGAGCAGATAGGTCGACATTTTCATCGTCTCGGCAAACTCGAACTCGACCCTGCCGTCATCCAGTGAAGTCCGGCTCAACTCCCGTGCATTGGAGTACGCCTCGAGGCCGCCGGCGGCGACGATCGAGGTCTTGAAGGTGGCCTTGAAGTCGGGTTCGTCCCAACATGGAAACACGCGTCGGGCGTCGGTCGCCTGACACTGTGAGGTGGCGATTACATGCTCATTGCCGTCGGAATCCTTGAAGATGGATTGATAAAGACCGCGGAGCTGATCATTGATCGTCCCGGTGTAGCTCAACGTGATGGTGTAGTCGCCCGGCAGGACAGTCTGATCGAAGGAGAGCCTGGCCCGCTCGAACTCTTCGTCATAGGAGATCTCCGACACGGCGATTTCGCCACCGTCCCCTGAGAGCGACACCGTCTTTAGATCGAGTTCGGCTGAGTTGAGCACCATCGAGTCGGTCGCTTCGGTGACGTTCACCGAGATTGCGACATCACCTTCGAAGGCGAAGGTGTCCAGATCGGGCTGGAGTTTCAGGTCGTAGTGGATCGGAATGACCTGCCGCGGCAGGCGATAGGGGTTGTCAGGCAAAGGATTCCTCGGCGCGTCTGGGCCGCCGAATGCTACCGGTGTCTCAGGACTGCT
Source organism: uncultured Gammaproteobacteria bacterium (assembly GCA_964194995.1). Taxonomy (GTDB): domain Bacteria; phylum Actinomycetota; class Acidimicrobiia; order Spongiisociales; family ZC4RG35; genus JACZUI01. Next base: position 7,841 of record CAXMPS010000099.1, read on the forward strand.
TGAAGCTGGTTGTTTCCGCGGAGGGTCGACCGGCGGCTTACCCTTGCGCCGGTGAGCGAGCGGTCAACGATTCTCGTATCGGTGCATTGCCCCGATCGGCCTGGGATCACTGCCGGCCTTATGGAGATCCTGACCGATTCGGGCGCCGAGATATACGACGTGGAACAAATCGTCGTTCGGGGCAGGCTCACCCTCAACCTCTTGATCGGAGTCACCGGGGAGAAGGGAACCATCCGTGACCTGCTATTCCACGGCTGGAAGAACGACATCCATTTCGAATTCGCGGTAGTTGAGGAGACGCCGACACCTCAGAAGGCGACCTCGATCGTCACTTTGATCGGAGTGACGGTATCGCCAGAGGACTTTGGCGCCGTCGCGAGAGCGATCGCGGGTGGCGGAGGCAATATCGAGAGGATCTCTCGGCTCTCGCGGTACCCGGTCGTGAGCTACGAGTTGACGGTGTCCGCCGGCGACATCGACGAAATCCGTGCGAGCCTGGTTACGGCTGCCACCGACCGCCCTATAGATGTGGCGATCCAGAGGGACGGCCTGGAGCGTCGAGCCAAGCGTCTCGTCGTGATGGATGTCGATTCGACCCTTATCGAAGACGAGGTCATCAACCTTCTCGCTCGCGAGGCCGGAGTCGAAGATCTGGTAAGCGAGCTGACCTACCGGGCTCTTACGGGAGAGATGGATTTCGAGGAGTCGCTTGAGGAGCGGGTGACCATGCTCAAGGGACTCGACGACGCGGCCCTGCAGCGGGTCGCCGCCAGCATCACTCCCACCAAGGGGGCCAGAACCTTCATCCGCACACTGAAGAGGATGGGGTTGGTGACCGCGATCGTGTCGGCTGGGTTCACCCGGTTCGCCGATGCCCTGGCGGCCGACCTGGGGATTGACTACTCGTTGTCCAACACTCTGGAGGTGGAAGATGGTCTTCTTACCGGCCGCCTCACTGGAGAGCTAGTGGATTCCAACCGAAAGGCTGCTTTCTTGCAGGCAGTGGCCGAGGCCGAGGGGATTCCGCTCGGCCAAGTGGTGGCGATCGGCGACGGCGCAAATGATCTCGAGATGCTGGCCGCCGCCGGCCTGGGTATCGCCTTCAATGCCAAGCCCGTGGTTCGCGATGCCGTCGATACCGCGATTTCGGTTCCATTCCTCGACGCCATCCTCTTCATTATGGGAATCCGACGTGACCACGTTGAGGACGCCGACGCGGCCGATCCTGACTTCGAGCCCCCCGAGCGGATCGAAGTGCCTGGCACCCCACCGCTCTAGCGGTCTCGATCCTTCTGGGCGGATTCGTTTTGGAGGGGTCAGAGAAAATCCGCCCAGAACGAAGGCCATTCTGTTCTGGGTGGATTCCCTTTCTGGCCTTCAGAAGTAATCCGCCCAGAACGGTTGAGAGAGTTGCCGCTACAACGTCAAACGGTCGAGTACCTCCTCCGCCCGAGCCTGGTAAGTATTGACCGCGTAGTCGTGTTGGAAGCCCATCTCGTGGTTGATTCCGAGCATTGCGTCATTGGTGAACGCGTTCATCGTCTCGATCTCCGAGGCGTCGGGCCAACGGTCAAAAGCACGGAGGATCACCGCGGCTTTGATCCACTTCCCAAGCGCGTGGCCACGATGATCAGGGTCGACAACCGTGAAAGTGGTGACAATCGTCTTAGGCGCTTCCTTGGGTCGGATGAGCTGGCTCATCCCCGCCATGTGGCCGGTCTCACGGTGGATCGGACACGCGGTCACGACCTCAACTCCTTGCAGCATGTGGTCATAGAACTCTTTGATCGAGGCAGCGTCCCATTGCCTCGCCTCACGTTGCAGGGGCATGGGGGCGTCTTGCTCGATGATTGTCATGAGGTTCGCGAAACCCTCGAAGTACACGTCCGGGAAAACCTCCTCGACGACGACCACTTCATACCCGGGGGCCCGCTTCGGTCCATCGTCGATCCAATGCAGCATCAACTCCTGGTCGACGGCTGGGACCTCGATCCAGTTCATGTGGTTCTGGATCTCGAGAGAGGCCCCCAGACTCTTCGCGAAGGCGATCCCTGCCGCAACCGTGTCCCAAGCCTCCCCTTGGAGATAGACCCTTCCCATGTCGACCGCTATCTCGGCGACATGGCGAATCAACTGAGTCCCGATCCCTTGTCGCCGGTGTGGCGGAGCCACCGACACAACAGCCCTCAGGATGTGCATGTTGGTCTCGCCCGCGTCGCGACTAGTCGTCGAATAGCCCAACACGTCGCCCTTAGGGTCGCGAACAAGGTGAAACCGACGAATTGTGTCTGGCGAGCCGAGATAGATTCGCAATAGGTCAGGAGTCAGGGGAGTAGTCCGAGGCATCACCTCGACGGAGAATCGGTTGGCGCTCTTGGTGAAACCTGCCAACTCGTCCTTCGTCAGGTCATCGAGGGCAAAGTCCTCGATCTCCCATGAGTCCGAGTCCATCACGACCCTTCTCGATCGAGAATTAGCTTTCGTCCCATTCGTGGTGGAAGAACTCGCCCCGGGGGCGATCGACCCTTTCGAAGGTGTGAGCCCCAAAAAGGTCTCGCTGTGCCTGGATCAGATTGGCCGGGAGGCGCTCCGAACGCATCGAGTCGAAGTAGGCGAGGGCCGACGAATACGCAGGGACCGGCACCCCTACGTCCACCGCCGAGGCCACCACCCTTCGCCAAGCAGAGTCTGCATCGTTCAACGCCGAGGCGAAGAATTCGTTCTCGAACATCTCAGGTAGTGCGGCGTCGGCTCGATAGGCGGCTGTGATGTCCTCGAGAAAGTCTGCCCTGATGATGCATCCGGCTCGCCAGATCGAGGCGATGGTTCCCAGGTCGAGATCCCACCCGTACTCGTCAGACGCCGCCCGCATCAGACGGAAGCCCTGGGCATAGGAGATGATCTTGGATGCATACAGCGCTTGCTCGATCTCGTCTGTCGCGATGTCGAGGTTCCCGATCGGCCTATCGAAGACTCGGGCTGCTCGCGCCCGTCGTTCCGGATCGGAGCTGACAATTCGGGCATAGACCGCCTCTCCGACCAGCGTGGTCGGCTGCGCGAGGTCCATCGATGACATCACCGTCCATTTGCCGGTGCCCTTCTGGCCCGCGGCATCGAGGATGAGGTCGACCAAAGGAGCGCCGTCGTCTGTCTTAGAGAGGATGAGGGCCGTGATCTCAATCAAATACGAGCGAAGCCGACCTTCGTTCCATCCGGAAAAGGCCTCACCGATCTCGGCGGCGCCCA
>CAXMPS010000100.1:0-4266 GCA_964194995.1 uncultured Gammaproteobacteria bacterium
GCCCGAGGGTTCGCCACCTGGGCGGCGCTGCGCTCGCTCGGCCGATCGGGCGTCGCAGACCTGGTTGACCGGTGCTGCGACCTTGCGGGCCGCTTCGCCGCTGGGCTCGATGACATCGAAGGAATCGAGGTCGTCAATGAAGTGATCCTCAATCAGGTGCTTGTTCGTGTTGGAGATCCTGAAACAACCGACCGTATGGCGAAGAAGATACAGCGAGATGGGACGGCCTGGATAGGTGCGACGACATGGCGAGGCGAGCGACTATTGCGCATCTCGGTGTCCAACTGGTCTACAACCGAGGACGACGTCGATCTGTCGATCGGGGCGATCGATAAGGCCCGGTCTGACGTCGCTTAGCCGAGCCAAAAGACCTGAACCACCCAATCACAGCTAGCGCATAACCGGCAATATGCGCTCCCTCGTCCACTTATCAGCTAGCGCATATGTGCCGATATGCGCTACCTGGTCGGCGTGCGTCGCGCGATTTTCGGCAGTAATGTTTTGCCCTGGGATGACTCATGATTACTGGCCAGTCCTTGAGTCACCTTTGTCGAAGCGAGTGATGCACTTGGTCTTTGGCCGCCGCATTGCTACAACAGTGCCACCATCCGGCAGAATCATCCCGGGAGCGACAAGTGTCACAAGATCCGAACCGCTTGACCGTCGCGATGCTCATGTCGATCGATCTTTCAGGGTCGACCGCGTTCAAGTCGCAGATGCAGGGTGACAGGGACAGCATTCCGGAGTGGCTGGAGGCTTTTGAGGCTTTCTTCCGCGAGGTCCCGTTGATCATGATCGGTCAGATCGCACGCGCCTTCGCTATGGAGGATGACCTTCCCGTATCCGGCGTCTGGAAGGTCATCGGAGACGAGATCATCTTCATTGGACACCCGCGCACAGAACGCGAAGCCCTCTTGCTCACGGTGGCCTTCTATCGGACGGTGGTCGACTACGACCGCAGGATCTTCGATCGCTGGCCCCTCAGAGTCAAAGGCTGCTGTTGGGCCGCTCAAATATCTGGGCGAAACCGCCGGATAGAAATCCCGGAGATGCTCGGCCGGGACGAGAACCATCCCTACGTCGACTATCTGGGCCCGGATGTGGACGCGGGCTTCCGGCTTTCGTCCTGCGTAGGCAGGGGGCAAGTGATCGTCTCGGTGAATCTCGTTCAGTTGCTGGCCGGCATGAAAGACACGGAGACCACCCAGTTCCATTACGTCGGCCGCAAGGTTCTGAAGGGCGTCAATAACGGCCGGCCGTATCCGTTGTTCTTGATGTCCATGCCGGACCTGATGCCGGAAACCTGGGAATGGGAAGAGACCGTGGACACAGGTCTCGTCGAGCTCGCCAAAAACGAACCCATGCCGCCCGACGAGATCCTCGAACTCCTTGGCAACATCCAGGATTACTTGAATCGAATGAGCCACGCCGGGATCGAGACCCTTGAATTCTAGGTCGTACCTCGGCCTTTGAGATTGTTGGACGACGTTATTCTCCTGGCTGTGCCCGTCACCTTCGGCGAGGCAACAAAATCGCGCGTAGGGTCGAGCAGGGCAGCGAACATTCGGGATGGGAGCGAGGGAGGCGAGATTGAACATCAGTTTCGGTACTCGTCTGATTGTTTTGGTGACTGGCATGCTGGTGGCCGCGGTCATCGTTACCACCTTGCTGCTGGGTTGGTCAACGCGTCAGGCCCTTCTGGAAGAGGCGGAAGCCACCGGGGAGGGGGTGGCCAGGCTCCTGGCACGCAGTGCAACCTTGGCACAAGAGATCCCAGGCGACGTAGAGGAAGCGATCAGCGACCAGATGGTGGCGCAGGCTCTTCTGGCTGCTCACTTCATCGACGCTGCCGAACAGGCCGGCCTCAGTCCAGATGAGATCAATGACACCTTGCGGGAGATCGTCGACCAGACAACCCTCGACGAATTCTGGATCACCGACGAGGTCGGTTTCGCATATCTGCACAATATCGAAGGAGTGGAATTCACCTTCAGCCCAGACCCGGAGGAACAACCTCAAGCGTCACTGTTCTGGCCTCTGCTGACTGATGAAGAAGAGGCTGTCGTCCAGGAGGCCCGCGCGAGGGAAGTTGATGAGCGCGTGTTCAAGTATGTGGGCGTTGGTGGGGTCGACCAGCCGAGGATCGTGCAGGTCGGTTATGAGGCAACTTATCTCGAGGCCCTGGCAGATCGTGTCGGTCTGCCACGCACCGTCGACAACCTGCTCGGAGGCGGCGATATCGATGCCCTCTGGGTGCTGAACGAGGATCTGGACACGATCTCCAGCGCCACCGTCCTCGGAGCGGACGTCAACGCCGCGCCCGACGAGGCAGAGATGGAGGTCGTTGGTTCCGTGCTCAGCACGGGTGAGGCGCAGTCGATCTTGGCAGGGGGTGTCCTCAGCGTCATGGCCCCGATGGTTGCGGCGGATGGGACTCTCGTCGGCGTTGCCGTGGTCCGACTTCCAACAGACCGATTGCAGGACACGCTCGGCACCCTGGTCTGGACGGCCCTGATCATCGCGCTTGGGATCGTTCTCGTAGGTGCTGGGGTCTCCGTTTGGATGGCTCGCCGCGAAGCAGCCCCGGTGTTGGTGATGAAGACCGCTAAAGAGCGCATGGAAAGCGAGCTCAATGTCGCCGCCGACATCCAGATGAGCATGCTGCCACTCGAGTTCCCGGCGTTCCCCGATCGGCACGAATTCTCGATTCATGCGACCCTAGAGCCGGCTCGAGAGGTAGGGGGAGACTTCTACGACTTCTTCCTCATCGACGAGGACCACCTGTGTTTCTGTATCGCAGACGTCTCCGACAAAGGAGTGCCGGCCGCGCTCTTCATGGCGGTCACCAAAACCTTGATCAAGTCACACGCCTCCCCCGATTCGTCGCCGGCGAGCATCCTCACCGCCGCAAACGAGGACCTCTTTGAGGACAACGAATCTTCGATGTTCGTCACCGTGTTCCTCTGCATCCTCGATCTCCGAACCGGCTCCCTCGTTTATACGAACGCCGGGCACAACCCGCCATACATTAAGACCAGCAGAGGCGACGTGGTGATCCTCGACGAGCGACATGGACCAGTCGCAGGGGCGGTTGGGGGCGTGGCCTACGGCGAGGATTACAGACAACTCGATCCCGGAGACTATGTGATCCTGTTCACCGACGGTGTCACCGAGGCGATGAACTCGAGCCATGAGCTGTATTCCGAGGAGGCCCTGGAGTCTCTGCTCGAGGAGACGACGCTGGAGAGCTCAGAGCAAGCCATTGGGCTGATCTTCGCATCGGTGCGCGATCATGCAGGCTCCGCGGAACAGTCCGACGACATCACCGTCCTCACACTCGAGTTCGTGGGAGCACCCGTCACGAGCTCCGTCTAGTGGGCCGATTACGGGCGCGGCCCGATTTCAGGCAGCGCATATCCGGCAATATGGGCGGAGAAACCGGCCGTGGTTCTCGCCAACGCTCGGCGGTGGCATGGCGGCGCAACAGGCGTTCGCTCCCGACCAGGCTCGGCCGACACCCTTTGGATTCTTGACGGCGTGCTCGGCTTGAACGACGAAGGCGGCTGCATCGAGGCCATATCCGCTGAGTAAGGTTCCGGCTATGCATCAATACGAGAACACCAAGTTCCTGCAGCCGTATCTAGAACCTCGTCACGACGACATCGAGCGTCGCCTCGCCGAGAGCGACGCAGACGGAGAGGCGGTGCAGCGTACCGCCGATGTGCTTCGCGACTTGATCGCCAACGATCCCGCCGTGCGCGACGAGATGGTGGAGGCCTTCTGGGCGTCGGTTGATTGGCGCCTACTCGCCGACATGTACCTGGGGCTCGACTCGGGATCTTCGATCTAACAGAAATGGCCTGAGTCCAAGCCGACTGGAACGAGATGCCGGCAGCGGGTGGCCCATCGTGGCCACCCACCATTGTTCTTCACCTGCAAGACGAGTGGAACTGTGGACGATCATTCGCCTCCAATAACGCGTTCGACCCAAGAACCCTCTGAACACCTCAATCGAACCACAAGAAACCCCTCCAAGGCCACGAAACACCGGCCCATAAACCGGCATTCTGTTCGCGCCCCGGGGGACAGAACCCTGATCTCAGGTAGCGCATAACCGGCTGGGAGGGATGATGTTGCTGATATGGCACGCACCCTGTCAGGCGGTGAGACACCGGTTGAGCTGATTACTCGGCTCGGTTTGGATCACCTTCGTCGTCGCTTCGGTGCAGGCCACCCGTTTGCCCTAGGCGAGTGAAAGGAGCGACA
>CAXMPS010000101.1:0-1480 GCA_964194995.1 uncultured Gammaproteobacteria bacterium
GAGGTGGAACATGAACGTCACGACAGCGAGCGAGGAGACAAATAGCTCTTGCCGGTTCGTCGGTGGTAGTAGTGGTGGGGGCTTGATCGGGCCGATGCCCGAGGAACCCGATCGGTACCGGGGCGACTCGGGTTAGGCTCAGTTGAGCTGCCTAGGCGGCGACTTCGCTCCCTTCTCGTTCCCGGACCAGACGCCAGCACGGTCGGTTCCGGAACAGCTTCGAGAAGAGCGACATGCGTTCTTCGTTCTGAGAGGCGTATGCCATGAACATCTTTGTGGGGAATCTCCCATTCAACGCGACCGAGGCCGACCTCCGGTCCCTTTTCGCCGACTACGGGGACATCACCTCGGCTGCGGTCATCACCGACCGCGACACTGGCCAGTCCCGCGGGTTCGGCTTCATCGAGCTTTCCGATCAGGCCCTCGCCGGAGACGCTATCGGCAAGTTCAACGGGTATGACTGGGATGGTCGCCAGCTCAAGGTCCAGGAGGCCAACCCCAGGCAGGCAAGGAACTGATCGAAGTCGAGACGTGCGACGAGTGATGGTGCTTAACCCGCTGGAATACGGAGCCCTTTGTGTGGTGACGACCCGCGACCAGCAGGTTCTCACGGGACGGTTCCTCGGTGTCGAGGTTGCTCACGGCGACCGCTCGATTCTCGTTGAATCGCCATCCCAGACTCACTCCATCCCGGTGGAGTCGGTGCTTGCGACCGCGGGCCCGGCAGGTCGGGCTGCCTGAGGCCAACGCCGTTGACCGTTTCACGCTGCGGAAGGAGTCAAACATGTTCAGCAATCTCCACGTAGGGAACCTCACCTTCGACACCACCTCGGCCGATCTGCAAGCCCTCTTTGGTCAACAAGGAGAAGTCAAGAGCGTAGAGGTGGTCACCGACCTTCATAGCGGCAGATCCCGTGGATTCGGTTTCGTCGAGATGGCGACACCAGACGACGCCAAGACTGCGATTGGTGCGCTCGATGGCCACAACATCGACGGACGAGACATCACCGTTGCCATCGCCAAACCGCGGTCACGCTGATGTCAAGGGGAACACAACGGATCGACATCGCTACACAACGTTGCCAGGGCTGCGGCCATCCTCGCAAAGAGCATCACGACTCCGAGTGCACAGTCCCGAAATGTGCCTGTGTCGAATACCGGCTCCCGTCCGACGACCAGTCGACGGTTCAGAAAGCGTCGTGACGATCACTCACCGCCCACTGAAATCGCAAGCCCGCACATAACGCCCAGTAGCCGCCAGCCATGCACGTTCCGACGCGCCGCCAGCCGGCAATCCGATCGCGCTGACGGCGATTCGTCGCATTGGGGTAGCGCATAACCGGCTGGGAGGGATGATGTGGCTGGTGTGGCACTCACCGGTCGGGCGGTGTGATCGGGTCAGTCTGCAGTAACAGGCTGATCGTTCACGGTCCGCCGTCCCGGTGGTGCATGCCACCCCTTGCCCTTAAGCGAGTGAAAG
>CAXMPS010000102.1:0-8481 GCA_964194995.1 uncultured Gammaproteobacteria bacterium
TCAAGAGTCGATGTTGCTGCCACGAGCAACCCGGCGACGAGCACGAATACGGAAAGCTTCCGACTTGGACCAGCCACAATTCCTCCTCAGGGGCCAGGCCACCCGATCTGGGGTGGCTCGCACCGGTATGTGTCCGGATGAGGACATGTGTCGCGGATTTGTTCGGATTGCGCGACCTCCTCGCCTCTGGCGACACAGACGGGTCACGACGACCAGGGCCAACTCATCCGCACCGAACATTCCACCACCTCAACAGAATCACGTTCTGGGATTGCTAGACCAGTTCCGCGGCTGGTTGGTGGTGGGGTCGACTGGCCCGAGTTGGCAGAGATGCTGTCACGGCTGGGATTCGAGGCAGGTAAAGATCCAGATGACGGGCAGCCCAGCTCCAGCGCCATGTCGTTGGCTGTCGTTTCGTCAGGCGCTACACCCAACGACTACCGGGCCGCCCTCCGCCTGGGTGCCGACGCCATAGTCGAAGTCGGGGCTTCTCTCACACAGCTTGGGTGGCTCCTCGAGTCGGCTTCTGCTGGCTTCACCGCGCTCCCCTCATCGGTTGTACGCGCTCTCGCGACACGCCTCGCAGATCCACCCCAGCTGTCGCTCGACGAGCGCGACATCCATCTGTTGCACCGTGTGGCTGAGGGCGCCACGGTCACGACAATCGCCAACGAATTAGACATCTCCGAGCGTCACGTCCGCCGCCTCTTGAACCACCTTTGGAGGGTCCTGCAATCGCAAAGCCGACTCCCCGGTGTAGTGATCGCCGCTCGATGGGGACTGCTAGAAGATCCGGCACCGAACCGCCCCGGGCAACATCAGAACCTCCACTGAACCCAAGGCAGTTCACCCGAGGCCGGCAAAGCCTGGGGGCGCACATTCGTAAGTCTGGTTTCAGGTCTTGTCGTTCACCGGCACGGTGGGAGCCACCGACCTAACCAGCTCGATACCATCCTCACAGTCGGATTTCCTCACGTAGCCTTACGCGGAGTCAGCAATAATCTTGTTGTTCTCGGCTTGCAGTTTCCAACGAAACTCACCAGCAGCGTCCTTGTACAGCTCGAACTCGGCAGCCATCCCTTCTCACCTCCTCCCAGAGGCTTCAATGCGAATGTCTCCGGCTCCCGGGGCTCGTCGCGCCGCACGACTGTGACGGTTTCACCTCAGCCACCACCGTGTTCTCCGGGACGGTCGCGCAATTCAGAGCAGCGAGCACGAATTCCGCAAACGGCCTACCGGTGTGGTCCCCCACAACCACACCCGATTCGCGCACCTACCGCCTCACCCTCACCCTCCAAGATGAGAACCAAGCCCGAGGCAGGACCGCCTCCATTTCCATCACCTGGAAAGCCAAAACCGATGAGTGAACTCCCCCGGCTTGGTAGAGGCTCCAAGAGACCCCGGGGAGGTTTAGAGCTGGTCGATGCGATCGCTGGGCTGCCAGTCGCTATTCGATCTCTCTGTGACGGCGGGCGAAGCTGGGACGTCCGCGTCGGGTCCCGAATGTCCGATCGCGTAGCTGGAGGTCCTGTTGGCACTCAGGTGTGGGGTCCGCCGGGTGTCCTATGCCGGGCGTCTCTGAAACGGGGCCTAGAACGGCCCTGGGTGGCGTCGATGCTTTGGATCCGACCGTGCGCCCTTAGCCAATGCTTTATCAGGTCGTCCCCCCGAAAGTCACCGACCGTGGCGCCTGCCCCGCGGGTCTTGATGGCGCCCAATACTGAATCTTCTATGTCGAGCCCAGTCGGTGGGTGGTGGGTTGTCAAGGTGCGGGCGTGTGCAGACCGATTTCACGCCCTCCGAACTCTGGTCAACGGGTGAACGTTTCGGACATGCCGTTTCTGGGGGGACCCGGTGTTGGCTTTCTTGGAAGACGCCTGCTACGACACGCGCGCAGACGAGCCGCGGAACCGGATCGTTCGATCGGCCGACCCAGATCTGGGTGCCAAGCTCGAGCTACCCACGGAGCGCGTCGATAGGGTCGAGCCGTCCCGCGCGATAGGCAGGGTAGGCGCCCGCTATGAGGGAGATCACGAGTCCCAATACCGCAGACGTCGCCAGCACCCATAGAGGCATCGTCGGCGAGGTGTCACGGGTTGTCCCGATGATGGACACGATAATGACTCCTGAGGATGCCCCGACGATGCCACCTAACGCTCCGATGAGCGCAGCTTCTGCCAGGAATCGGATCCCAACATGAATCGGCCGAGCGCCGAGCGCCCTATGCAGACCGATCTCCTGTCGTCGCTCAAGGATCGATAGCATCATCGTAGCCGCGACTGCGAGTCCGGCGATGATGAACACAGTAGCGGCGACGGCCAGTCCGAGGGCGCTGAGCTCGTCGGAAACTGCGGTCCGGAGCCGCCGGGCCTCCGGCATGAGTATCGCCTCGAAAGCACCTGGGTCCTCGGGCCGAAGTGCGAGAGGAGCCGCGGCAGCGACCTGTCGAGCTGCTCCGGCCTCAACATCGACTAGCACTGTCGGTACCGGATCGGGCCAGATTGTGGCCGCGACGCTGACCGGCATGACGACGCTGCCCACCAGATCGGTTTCGCGTTCGGATTGCTCGATGATCCCGATCACAGTGAAGGGGATTCTGTCGATGAACACCGTCGTGGGGCTGGAACGGATCCTGACTCCCAACGCGCTGGCGAGGTCTCCTCCCAGGAGGGCCACCCGTTGGTCGGGCAGTATTTGATTCAGAGTGCGGCCCACGACCGTGGGCCGCACAGCCGCGAGCCCGCCCCATGTCGCAACTAGGATCGGAACCTCGACACTGGGACCGCTCGGGAAGGCATTTACAGGACGTAGTTGACCGGTGGCGGGACCCAGGACCCCGCCGACCCTCACCCCCGGAAGAGCTGCAAGTAGCCGCTCGATATCAGACGGAACATTCTCGAAACTGCTCGTCACGAGGGTCACCTCTTGGGCACGGAGGTCGTCGAAACGCTCCGACACTGCCCGCGTGCTAGTTGCCGCCAGCCCGACTGTGGTTGTGAGCGCTGCGACACCGACGGCGATCCCGACCAAGGTAAGGATGCTGCGAGTCGGCTTGATGGTGATCCCCACAGCGGCCTCCGCTAGGAGGTCCCCCGCTCGCACGCCGCTGCGAGCTTGTTGATCAGAGGGCCATGACACCGTTACGGCTCCTCCGATAGCGAACCGTCATCCAGTAGCAGCCGGCGGTCGGCTGTGGCGGCCACCACTGGGTCGTGCGTAACTATCAGGATGGTTTGCCCGTCGGCACGCAGCTCCTCCAATAGCGCGAGTATCGAATCACTCGTGCCCGCGTCGAGATTACCGGTCGGCTCGTCGCACAGAAGGATGCTTGGGCTACCCGCGAGGGCGCGCGCTATGGCGACACGTTGTCGTTCCCCACCCGAGAGCGTCTCGACCGGCGCTTTTCGTCGATGAGAGAGCCCAACTAGGTCGACGCATATCCCCGCTCGGTCGATCCGCTCCCTCACGCGCATCTTCTGATACATGAGTCCGAGGGCCACGTTGTCGAGTGTGGAACGGCGCCCTAGCAGGTTGTAGTCTTGGAAAACAAAGCCGATTCTCAGCGCCCTCCGCGTTGCCCGATCGCGCTCTGAGAGTTCAACAACGTTCTGTCCCTCGAGGAGATATCGACCCGACGTGGGGCGGTCGAGGAGCCCAAGGCAGTTGAGTAGAGTCGACTTGCCGGACCCAGACGGCCCGGTAATCGCGACCATTTCCCTGTGGTGGATGGTGAAGGTACAGTCACGCAGCGCATATACGGGCTGAGGACCGTCAAAGACCCGCGCAAGCTTCTCGACTTGGATAACTGCGCTCATGGGCTAACGATCATCATGTCACCCTCGGCAAGCGCTCCATCGGCTTCGAGGATCTCCACCCATCCGTCGATCACGAGCCCAGGCTGTATTTCGATGTCGTCTTCCATCTCTCCATCCAGCCGCGTAACGAACACACGCCCTCCGTCACCGGTCCAGACCGCGGTGATCGGGACCACGAGTACAGGGCCGGACGATGCAGAGAGTACGAATGTGACCCGGACGTTCTTTCCGACCAGTTCGCTCACGGGGCGGAGGGGTCGGAGTTCCACGTCATGGACCAGTCGCCCCGAGTCCACCTTGGGTTGCGGAGATACGGCAACAACTTCTGCATCCAGCGTAGTGCCGCTGCCCTCGTCGAGAACCGCGGCGTGCATCCCACTAGCAATCCTGCCAGCCTCTTCGGCCGGTACGGCGGCAGCTATCCGGACCTCGCCAGTGGAGACCTCTAGAAGGGCGCTCTCGTCATCGGCGACATCGCCGACATCACCATTCACAGCGACCACACGTGCGGGAAGCTCCGGCACAAACATGACCTCGTCGAGTGGGATGTGGATACTTGTGCTCGACGAGCTGCCGGCTGATGTCGCTTGGCCGTTGGCGTCCTCTCCGCCTGCAACGGCAGGTTCGTATCCACTCTGGCGGTAGAGCTCACGTACTGAGCGTTCTGTCGCTCGTCCGAAGATTCCGTCGACATCGTGTCGGTATAGCCCCAAGCGGGTCAATGCTTCTTGGAGCTGGGCGACGTCTACTCCCTCAATACCGCGGGCGAGTTCTCGGAAAGCGGGGAACGCGCCCTGAAGGACGATGATCGGACGGCCTGCAATCGACGCGACTACATCTCCCTCGTCGACCTGATCCGCGACAGCAACCTTGATGGAGGTGATTACGGGGCGACTGCCTTCTGGGGTCGGCCCATGTATTGATGTCACATCGGTGATGGCGACAGTACCGCGGGTCGTCAGCGAGTCTTCGAGTACGCGACGCTCCACATCAGCGGTGATAACTGCGGGCGCCGGCTCGGTCACGACTATCACCGTGGTCGTCAATCCGGATCGGGCTGCGACCAGCCCGGCAGCGAGCGCGAGCAGGACAACCACAAGAAGCACACCCGCAAGACGCGCACCGGGGCGATTCAGCAGGGCCTCATCCGTCGAGGTCGTCTAGACGGAGACCCGCTAGCCGAGCGCTGTAGGCGTCGAGCAGTTGCTGCACACGCAGGAACAAGTCGGGGACACGTTCCACGGTCTCCTGCTGGTACTCGGCTTCTATTGCCCGCAGCGACGCCAACCATTCCACCCGCTGCTGACAGTTGATATCGCCAATGGCTCGTTGGATGCTCTCCGCTCCTGGTTCCTGACGTTCGGGTTCGTCGGTCAAATCGGATTCGGACTCACCCACCCGGAGCCCACCAGGAAACATGGACCCCGCCACATCCCATCCTCCCTCCCTCATGCAGGCTCCCCACTCCTCAGCGGCGGCCATCACGCGTTCATCGGCGAGCGCTTGATCGAACGCGACACGAATCCGAGTGTCTACCCAGCGGCGTGCGATATCCAGATCGCTGGCGATGTCGTCGTCATCGACGATGGGGGACGCATCGCCAGCGAGCCACTCGTTAGCTCGACCTTGACAGCCTCCGCCATTCGGGGGGGACGGGTCCAGCGCCGCAATTGGTTCCCCGGATATGGGATCGGTAAAGACCACGAGATCCTCGGGTAGCTCCTCCTCAAACGTACCAAACCAAGCCGTTTGGAAGGCTTCGTACTCGGCCGGATCAGTTGGCAGACCCTCCTTGTCTGCCTCCTCCGTGGACACTCCGAGAATGATCTCCTCAGGGTGTCGGTACCCGGCCAGCTCTGCCTGGACAAGCGTTACGACACCATATCGTGCCGGGTAACGGGTAATCTCCAGCCACTCAGGGGGAGCTAGCGGCGGCAGCGGCGCCTCCCAAGAGAACCCAGCTTCAGCCATACAGCGCTCAACAAAACCGAAATAGAGCTCGATCTCCTTCTGTCCCATGTCGTTCTCGAGTCGAGTGAACCAGTCAAGTGGCAGCTCTCCATCGACACGAGTGCGTGAAGCGGATGACGTGGAGTTCGCGTCATTTCCGGGTGCCGTCTCGACGTTACTGACTACACCTGGCTCCGATGGGACGGTTGTTGGGGCTCCTCCTGGGGCGCAGGAGGAGCCCAACAAGACTCCAACGGTCGCAGCGGCAACCAACCGGACAACATGATACAACGGCCCTCTGCAGCCGGCCTTGCAGTCTGGAGGGGCCGTCCCTGATAGACCGGTAGTGGGCAAGGTCAAAGAACCCCGTGTTTGTCGAAGCCTACTGCCTAGCAGGCGCCTGCGCCTCCGTTCCAGCTTCCCGTAGTCGTGGGCACCGCGATCCACGTATCATCAGCCGGGCCGACGCAGAACAACTCAGTTGAGTAACCCGAGAACCTGAAGACGTGAGCGTGAGTCACGTTCATGCGGTTCTTGAACCAGTCGGTGTGATCGCCAATGTTCTGCGACGAGTTCCCGGCATACACGTCGAAGTACGTCCACGAATCGCGGTGGTCGGACTGCATATTTCCCCCGCCATTCGTTACTTCGCGCCAGCAGGTGTTGCCGCTGCTACAGCCGGCTGCCCAATCGTGGTCCGCCAGAGCAGGGGCGGCGGACATTACGAGTGCCGCGACGACCACCAAGAATGCTAGTCCTCGCAGCGACCTTTGATCTGGCGCAGTCATGTTCATGTTTACCTCCTTGTCGCGCCTCATTGGATATGTGTCGGGACTTGAGAGCCCGTCGCGAAAAATCTCAGCCGAACCGACAGACAGGGACTACTCGATGGGAGAGTGCCGTAGACCTGCCTTGTGCGGCTTCACTCGGCCGGGGGAAGCCAGCGTGATTGCACGCTTGCCGGATGCTTGGCGTTGCATCGTGCAACTGCCTGCTCGGCTAGCTTCCGCTGGAGATCGGTGACGCCCTTCAGGAAGCACTGCATGCTCAACGAACCAGAGTTCATTGCGAGTCCGTCGCCGGCGGTGATCACGCGTCTATTGCGGTCCAGACGGACCCTGTCAGACCTTCAGGAGCCGCGTCCCTACTTGATGCGGGCAGTGCTCAACGAGTCGCTCAATCATCTGAAGCGGTCGGATGGAACCACCGAGTTGGGTGAGCTCTTGATCGAGCCGCACCGGTCCGACCCCGACGTCCTCGCCGCTGTGGTAGCGCTGCCCAGGCAGCAACGGGCGGCGGTCCGCGGCGACGACGTCAGCTTCGCCTGATATTTCGACGACTTCACCGTCGGCCCAAGACACAGCGGGGACCGTCTATGAACAGGTCATGGTGCTGGGTGAGGGCGACGGTCTCGATTTCAACGCACCGAACCATCTGGCACTTGATGCTGACGACAATCTCTACGTCACCGAGTTCGTCGGCGGGCGTGTCTTTGTCTTCTCCCCGGCCGGGGAGTTCCTCCACCAGTTCGCTGGCGCAGGTGACGGCATCGGAGAGCTCAGCGCGCCCACCGGTATCGCGGTAGACGCCAACGGTGACATCTACGTCGGGGAGTCGGGGTCGAGCCGGGTCCAGGTGTTCAACTCCAAAGGCGAGTCAATCGCCACCTGGGGCCAACCGGGTTTCGGACCCGGTGAGTTCCGCTCGGCGATGGGCGTCGGCATTAATGATGAGCTGGGACGCGTGTATGTGGCGGACTTCGGTAACTCGCGGATCCACGTCTACACCCCGGAAGGCGAGTTGTTGTTCGTGTTTCCCCGAGACGGTGACTCCACCCAAATCGGAGACGAGCCAGACCAGATGTCACGCCCGATCGGCGTCGATCTCGCCGCCGATGGCACCGTGTACGTTGTGGATAGCGGCAACAGCCGTGTCCAGAAGTTCACCGCGGACGGTGAGATCATTGAGGTCCTCTCCTCGCAGCCGATTCGTGCTCCACAGGTTATCTCTGTCGAGGACGACGGCAGCTACTGGCTGTCCGGTCCGTCGGATAGCGTTGCGGCCTACTTCGATTCCGCCGGTGAACTACTTGCGACGCTGGCTCCCCCGGAAGGTGGTTTCAACTTGCCTCACGGCACCGAAACCATGGCTGATGAGACCGTCTGGCTGGCGGACACCGGAAACGGTGTTGTCCGGAGGTATCGCGTCCCCGGCTAGGCCACTACCTTTTACGATCTGCTCAAGAGTGGTTCGGTGTCGTTGGCGACGACGAACGCCGACACTGTGTTGACGATTAGCTCGTCGGTGATCCGGGCCTGGAGCATCACATGCTGATGGAACAATGGCCCAACCCCAGATCGCCTGAGATCGTGGGTGGGGTCTGACCCAATATCCGGCTGACTCGCCTTCCGGCGATGTCCTCATAATGACCTGTCGACCCCACCCGCCCAACCCTTCAACGGGCGGTGTGACCTAATACGAGCCTGCCCACCACCAGGTATGGCCCCTCCCAGTCCTGTCCACCCGACAGTTCGTTACAAAGACACCCATCCGGGTGCCAGGCACATCGAGAGCCAAACCCGCCGAGACCCCACACGCTACGGAACAGTCAGCCCCGCAGCGCCTCGACATCATCAATCAGGCACTTCTGAGTGCGTTATCCCATGCCACATCTGCAGATCGAGGCCTTCCTCACCAAGCGCCCATAATCTTGATT
>CAXMPS010000103.1:0-13025 GCA_964194995.1 uncultured Gammaproteobacteria bacterium
ACGATCGGTGCTGCGCGCATCAGAAGGGTTGATATTCATCCCGGCGCCCTCGCCCCTGGTTCCGGGACTGCGAGATTTTCTGGTGCGGATGTGGGGAGACATTTAGAGCCGGATTGCTCGTAGACCGAAACTTACGAGTTGCGCCGGAATTCTCCTACCATTCCTGCTCACCCCTTTCGTAAGGATTCCATTGAAGAAACTCGCGCTGATACTCGTCCTGTTCGGTCTGATTCTCGCCGCCTGTGGAAGCAGCTCACCAACTGCCGCAACCGCCGACGGGACGGTCATCACGGTGGATGATGTCGA
The DNA here is from genome assembly GCA_964194995.1 of uncultured Gammaproteobacteria bacterium. Taxonomy (GTDB): domain Bacteria; phylum Actinomycetota; class Acidimicrobiia; order Spongiisociales; family ZC4RG35; genus JACZUI01. The sequence continues at coordinate 307 of CAXMPS010000103.1, forward strand.
TTCGTTGATTGCATCGGACCAAGGCGCTGTCGACAAGCCGACGTTCGCGCAGTTCCTCGGGGCGGCAATCCAGCTGGAGATCCTATTCGCCGCCGCTGAGGAGAATTACGGCATCGTGGTGTCAGACGAAGACGCGGAGGCGGAGGCCGACGCCATCTATGAGGCGAATGCGATCGATCAGACCCGTGAGGAGTTCCTCGATCAGGCCGGAATCTCGGAGACGCTATTCGTGGAACTTGCCCGCCAGCAGGTCGTGGACGCGGAGATTCGCTTGGTTTTGGAGGAGACCGTCGAGCCGTCGGAGTCGGATCTGGAGCAAGCTCGGAAGCAGGCAGAGCTGGCCCTCGCCGAAGTCTGCGTTTCGCACATCCTGGTTGACACCGAAGAGGAAGCCATCGGCATCCTGGTTCGGCTCGACGAGGGTGACGACTTTGCCGAGCTCGCCACTGAACTCTCGACCGACACCGGATCAGGCGCCAATGGAGGCGACCTCGGGTGTAGTTCCCCGAGCGGTTACGTGGAGCCATTTGCCGAGGCGACCATGACGGCCGAAATCGATGAGCCAACCGGCCCGGTCGAATCGCAGTTCGGCTTCCATGTGATCCTCGTCAATGATCGCACCGAAGCCGACCCGGCTGACATCCCGAGTGATGACGAACTGGCAGTACAAATCGTGCCGATCCTGATCAGCGGCGAGGTCGACAGCTGGTTCAACGACGCTGTCGCAGTTGCTGTTGTGGTCGTCGAGGAAGAGTACGGAACCTGGAGCGCCGGCCCGCCGCCCGGAGTGACGCCACCGGCATGATCACCATCACAGGACTCGGCCCGGGCGACTTCGACCGGATTCCGAGTCATGTGAGATCAGTTCTCGTCGATCCCAACGTGACCGTCGTCGGACGGACGCGACATCACCCCGCGGCGCAGGAGCTGGAAAAGCTGCGGGTTGTCGTCTTCTGTGACGACCTCTACGAGTCGTTTGAGACCTTTGATGAGGTCTATGACGCAATCGCGAGCCGTGTCGTCGAGGCGGCGCGGCGGGGACCGGTGGTCTATGTCGTCCCCGGCAGCCCGCTCGTGGGCGAGTTTGCCGTTCGTCGCATTGCCGAGTCCGCGGCTGAAGTGGAGATAATCCCGGCTGAGTCGTTTGTTGATGCTGTCCTGGCAGAGGTGGAATATGACCCTCTGGATCGTGGACTCCAGATTCTCAACGGGCACAGCCTCCCGGATCCACTGGTGCTCGACAAACCGACCATCGTGGCACAGGTTGACCGACCCGAGATCCTCGCCAATGTGGCCGCGGCGATAGACGCGATTGTTCCCGATGGGACGATGATCACCGTTCTGTCCGGCCTGGGTTCGGAAGGCTCGAGGGTGGCGTCGATGGAACCGGCGGCAGTTGACCCTGCATCGGGGGGATATCGAACCTCCCTGTTCGTCGACGCTCAGCCAGGAGGCTTGATCGGCGTGGTCCAGACGATGCGGCGTCTTCGTGACGAGTGCCCATGGGACCGGGAGCAGACCCACCAGACTCTGGTGAAGAACCTGGTAGAGGAGGTCTACGAGTTGATCGCCGCCATCGGGAATCTACCGTCTCAGGGGACCGATTGGGTGGCGTACTCAGGGGTTGAGGACGAGTTGGGCGACGTGCTGCTCCAGGTTCTTTTTCACGAGGCGATTGGTCGGGAGGCAGGTGCGCTTGACATCAATAGTGTGAGCGAGGTGCTCCGGCAGAAACTGGTCCGCCGTCATCCCCACGTCTTTGCGGACGTGGAGGCAGGTTCCGCCGAGGAGGTCAAGGTCAATTGGGATCGGATCAAGTCGGAGGAGCGGGGCACCTCTCCCGAGTCGGCGCTAGACGGTGTTCCAGAGGGAATGCCGGCACTCCATCACTCTGCCAAGATCCAGAACCGCGCAGCCAAGATCGGCTTTGATTGGGATACCGCCAGCCAGGTCATCCCGAAGATTCGAGAGGAACTCGACGAGGTCGAAGCGGCCGTGGGCGACTCGGCGGCCACCGAGTTCGAGATCGGCGACCTTCTCTTCTCGGTGATCAATCTCGCCCGACATCTCGGCGTCGATCCCGAGCTCGCACTACGCGCCAGCACCCGGAGCTTTGAAGAGCGGCTTCGCCTCATGGAGGCCGAAGGCCCGCTGGACGGGCTGACCATCGACCAGCTAGACGAACGTTGGGAACGCGCCAAGCGAAAAACGTGAGGATGTGCTTCGTTTCACGCTGTCCGGTACCCCAGCACAGGCATCGTCGGCTGTTAGCTTGGCCGCGCCACGCCGTCATCACTTGAGACCCAAATGACCGACCCCAAGATCGAGCGAATTCATGCCCGCCAAGTCCTCGATTCGAGAGGCAATCCGACGGTTGAGGCCGAGGTATTCACGGCCGGAGGAGCCTTCGGTCGGGCGATCGTCCCATCGGGAGCGTCTACCGGCGCACTGGAGGCTGTCGAGGTTCGGGATGGCGGTGACCGCTACGGAGGGAAGACGGTCGAGAAAGCCGTTGGCCATATCCGCAATGAGATTGCCCCAGCGCTCGCCGGCGTCGATGTCACACGGCAGGAGCACATCGATCAACTCATGGCCGATCTCGATGGCACACCCAATAAGGCCACGCTCGGAGCCAATGCGATCCTTGCGGTGTCGTTGGCGGCAGCGAGAGCGGCGTCGTCGGCGGTGGGCCTTCCCCTATACCGCTATCTCGGTGGGCCGTCGGCACGACTGCTCCCTGTTCCTTGTCTCAACGTGCTCAATGGTGGTGTCCATGCGGCCAACTCCGTCGACATTCAGGAATTCATGGTGGTCCCGGCCGGGCTCCCTTCCTTCTCGGAGGCCTTGAGGGCCGGGGTCGAGGTGTATCACGCCCTCAAACGGGTCATAGGTGGCCGCGGGTTGGGGACGAACGTTGGAGACGAAGGTGGCTTCGCCCCTGATCTTGCGACCAACGAGTCCGCCCTTGAGCTTTTGGTGGAGGCGATCGACGTCGCCGGCTATCAGCTTGGTGACGAAATCGCCCTGGCCCTCGACGTGGCCGCAACCGAGATTCATCGGGAAGGTCGCTATCACCTCGAGAGACGTGAGCTGACCTCCGACGAGATGGCCGACTACCTCGTCGACCTGGCAGATCGATTCCCGTTGGTCTCGATCGAGGACGGGATGGCCGAAGACGACTGGGATGGATGGAAGAACCTGACCAAAAAAATCGGGCGTCAGGTCCAGTTGGTCGGCGATGACATTTTTGTCACCAACCACGAGATTCTCCGTAAAGGCATCACGGAAGGAGCCGCCAACGCCATTCTTATCAAAGTGAACCAGATTGGCTCGATCTCGGAGACGCTTCATGCCATGGAGTTGGCGCGCAAGTCCTCCTTCGGGATGATGATCAGCCACCGCTCGGGAGAGACCGAAGACACCTTCATCTCTCACCTAGCCGTGGGCACGAATGCTGGTCAGATCAAGGCAGGCGCGCCAGCTAGAGGCGAGAGAACGGCGAAGTACAACCAGTTGCTCAGGATCGAGGAGTCGTTGGGTGATGAGGCGCGTTTCGCTGGATGGGACACGTTCAGGAGGCCGAGGTGATAGCGCTGCGCCGGCCGGGTGTGGCCGTCCTTGTGCTGCTTTTTCTACTGATCGGCGCTGCTTTCCTGACACAAGTCGTTCCTTATCGCCAGATACTCGAGTCACAAAGAAGGGTTGAGACGGCCCGCTCCGACCTTGCGGCACTCGAGAACGCAAATCGGCTCCTCCAGGCGGATGTCGATGCCCTGAACACCGACGCCGAGATCGAGAAGCTCGCACGGGAGAAACTCGGGTACGTGCGGGAGGGCGAGACGGCCTATGTCGTGCTCGATCCGCCCGGTGACCCGACTCCGCCCCTTCCGGTCGACCCGAGGCCGATCGAGCCCGAGAAGACGTGGGTCGATCATCTTTGGGAGTTCGTGACCGGCGAGGACCTTGCGGACTAAAGACATGGGTGACCGTCAGGTGGTGGAAGTTCAGATCGGGAGGCCTTTACGAGCCGAGTCCGATGTGGTATCTCGATGCCACCTAGCGATGCCGGTCGTGGTCAGGGTGCCACCCATCCTCGATGACGGAACTCCCTTTCCGACCCTCTACTGGCTGACGTGCCCACTCGCAGCCTCCCGGATAGGCCGCCTGGAAGGATCCGGCGGCGTGAGGAGAATGGAGGGGAAGGCTCGATCCGACCCTGGTTTCGGGGACCGGCTGGCCACGGCCCACGACGAGTACCGGACAGAGCGTGACAAGCTTCTTCCCAATGAGGCATCTCCGGCGCCTACGGGTGGAGTAGGGGGGACCGCGCTTGGGGTGAAATGTCTGCACGCTCACTATGCCCACTCCCGCGGAGGTGGCTCCAATCCAGTCGGTGAGATTGTGGCTGATTGGATAGAGCCTCTTGATTGTGTCGTTCCATGTGTCCTTGACGATGAGATGAACCCAGAGTGGGTCAACACGCCGTGATGGTCGGAGCCGTCGACATCGGAACCAACTCGATGCGACTCCTCATCACCGACGGTGTTGTGGAGCTCGGGCGGTGGGTCGAGGTGACCGGTCTCGGAAGCGGCATCGACGCCACGGGACGCCTGGCTGATGAGGCGATCGGCCGAACCATCTCCGTCCTGGGCCGCTATGGCGCCTTGATGGATGACAGAAATGTGGGTGCTCGCAAGGCCATCGCCACCTCGGCATCACGAGACGCTTCCAACCGCGATTCGTTCTTCGATCAGGCGGAAGTGGCCTTGCGGGTTCGCCCGACTCTCATCAGCGGTGACGAGGAAGCTCGTTTGGCCTATCTGGGAGCCACTTCGGAGGAAGCGAAGGACCAGCCTTTGCTTGTGTCGGACATCGGTGGCGGAAGCACCGAGTTCGTGACTTCGCACGGGTCGGCGTCGGTGGACATCGGGTCGGTGCGGCTCACTGAGCGCGCTCTACCCGACCGGCCTCCGTCTGAGGACACTCTCTCCGCGGCGCGAGAACTCGTGCTCGTTCAGTTCGCTGGCGTTGATGTTGGACCCGTGCGGACACTGGTGGGCGTCGCCGGAACCTGGACGAGCCTTGGAGCGATGGCGCTGGAACTTCCCTCATACGACCGCGACCTCGTGCACGAAGCGACTCTGACCAGGGCCGGATTGGAGGGCTTGATAGGTCGTCTCGCATCGATGTCGGTTGAGGAGACGGCGACTATCCCATCGCTGGACCCGAAACGCGCTCCCGTGATTCTCGCCGGAGCCGTCCTCGCTGCCGCCGTCTTAGACTCGGTTGGAGTCGGTGAGGCCACGATCTCGGAGCGGGATACCCTCGACGCGGTAGCAGCCGAATTACTGGCTTGACCTGACTCCAGGCCCGGGTGGCGAAATGTAGACGCGAGGGGCTTAAACCCCCTTGGGCCCTTTAGGGCCCGTGTGGGTTCGAATCCCACCCCGGGCACCGGCTGAGTCGCCGTTGGTAGCGGGTGTCACCCGAACCTCGCAATCGCTCGTCTGTATGGATGACGCCTCAGAAAGGGAAGGTCATGGGTAAGACAGGCAAATGGTTCGGGCCATTCAGTGGCATCCTCTTCGTTGCTTCCGTCGTGGCAGCGGGTGGCATCCTCGGAGAGCTCGATATCGAGCCCTCCGACTCGGCAAGCAGTGTGCTCGCTGAATTTCGCGAGAAGGCCGACGACATACAGACGGCAGCCCTGGTGACGATGCTTGGCCTCGGCTTTCTTCTGATTTTTCTCGGGCATCTTCGGACCAAGTTCCGAGACGGTGGATCCGGTTGGGCGGCGGACGGTTTTCTGGCCGGTGGAATAGCCCTGGCTAGCGCTTGGATCGTGCTGTTGGGCGTCCAACTGGCAGGCGGAGTTGCTGGTGAGAATGGGCACGCCGAGGTTGCTCAGGGTGCCATCGATTTCATGTGGGAAGGCACCTTCATATTCACCCCCGGCCTGTTGGCAGTCGGAATAGCGGCTGCCGCGGCGAGCTTCATCAACCGGACCCTGCCGCTCTGGCTTGGTGTTTTCGCGGTAGTTGTCGCCTTGGGAGCCTTGGCTCCGTGGCTGGGTGTCTTCGTCTTCGTTGCGTGGGTCTTGGCGACAAGCATCGTTGAGCTCATCCGGGCATTCCGACCGTCTACTGCGGCCGAGGTGAGTCAACCCGCTGCAGGGAACAGAGAGGTGGGAGTCTCCTAACGTTCTCGTGCCGGCCAGTGTTCCTCGCGACGCTGCGGACCGGGATCAGCCGGCGAGTCCGGCGATGGCGGGGAGGACAATCAAGGCGACCAGCAGAAGAAGCCCAAGTCCGACGAGTAGCCAGACCACAATCGTGATCCATCGATCGAGCTGATCGTTGCGGGGATTCGCCGGGAGGGCAGCGTCACCGAGGCGAGCTCGGCGAGCGCGACGCATGTTCGCCGAGAAAACTAAACCGACGACAGGCAGCACCAGAAGTGTCACGGCGTGCAGCAGCCCCATCAGCATCAGCAAGCCGCCAATTCGGAAGGTTTCAAATCTGAGCCAACCCACGAGATCCTCGGCTCCCGGGGCGTCGGCCGGGGGTGAGTACTGCAACGTCATGAACGTATACGCACCAAAGATCAGGTAGTAGGCGACGTCCATCAGCGTGAGGAAACTGCGGCCCGTCGCCGGGTTGGAACGGAAGACGTCGCCCTCGAAGGCGGTCCCGAAGCGCCGAATGGCGGGGCCCAGCACTAACACCAACCCAACCATGACGCCGGTCACCAGAACCTCGAGCGTCCAGAATGGCATCTCAAGAACTCCATCCACTCGGTCGATCGCAATCAACAAGTACACGGCGATGAAACCCAGGGCGGCCGCGATACTGACTGCGATACGGCGGACTCTTCTTTGGTGAGCCGCGTCCTCTTCGATGGATCTGGTCACTTTGGCGAAGAGGTCAGGGCTGGGTTGATACTGATCCGCCGCTCGGAACGCCGCAGTGAGCCGCTCTTCGACAGTCATTGCTTACCTCCGACCTCTTCGCGGAGGGATGCCAATCCTCGGCGGCAGTGAGTCTTCACCGAGTTGGGTGAGATGCTCAGCACGTCGGCGATCTCCCGCTCCGAGAGCTCGAGATAGAACCTGAGGAGGATGCAGTCGCGTTGTCGCGGAGACAGGGCACGCACCTGATCGAGCAACAGCGTCTGCTCCTCATCGAGAAGGAGCCGGTCTTCGGGTGCTGCCAGAGCCGTCCCGGCAGGAAGTGCTTCCTGATGCCGCAGTGACATCAGGCCGCGTCGGTTGTGATCGCGCGCCAGGTTGATCACGATTGACCGCAGATAGGAGGCGGCCTTGGCCTGACTCTTGATCCGGTGGGCCGACTTGTGCAGGCGGATAAAGGCTTCTTGGACGAGGTCCTCGGCGGCGTTGCGATCGTCGGTGAAGAGACGTGCCAACCTCACCAAGGCGGCGCCCTCCTGCTCGAACAACTGGACGACCAGGGCGTCGCGGTCGATGCCGACGATGACTGCGGCAGCACCTCGCGCCCGATCCGCAGTCATCAACAGCCAGCGAAGCGAGAACCCCCTCGCACCTCCGGTCCAGGTCGCGACGGTCATGCGGCCTCTGGTTGACCTGTGTCCTCTTCCATGCGTCGTGACAACCCAAGCAATCGACCGACGATCGGGAGGCTCAGCACGTTGGCGCCGTGAAGGATCCCCATCAACAGGAGCATTCCACCGAGCCGAACCGTCGTAGCGCGGAGTTGTTCGGCTCCTACGGTGTCGCCCCAGCCTGTGTCCGGCTCGAAGTTCGTTGTGAAGAGGATGTAGGCCGTGAAGATGAGGTAGTAGGCCACATCCATCAGGACGATATAGCTCTTGCCGGTTCTCGGATTGGCACGAAATACGTCTGCTGCATAGCTCCGACCGAACCTCTTGATGAGCGGTCCGAGGATTAGCAGTGCCCCGATGAGCACACCGACCGTGATCAGCTCGAGAATCCACCAGTCCATGTCACTCCTTTTTCAGTCTGATAGTGCCATAAGGACGACGACCTTGCCCGGAGGACATGCGACCGTGCAATTCATCGTTCACCAAGACAGACGACTTCCGGGCGATATTGGGTGACACCGATTTTGCTCGCGGTTGATCACCGGATATCAGGTGTCCTTGTCTGAGAAAAGGTCGTGGGACCCGGGCCGGTGGGTGGGGGAGGGGAGAGGAACCGGGCCCGGGCCCCACGATGCACGGGTATAGATCTGTTCCTCGAAGCGATTCTCCCATGGATCAACCCCGCGTCATGGAGTGTAACGGTCCTGCGGTGCGATCAAATTCCCCATGTGGAGGGTCGGGCGAGGAGGGTGTGTTTAGTGATCTGGCAGGGGATGGCTTCTTGATCTGGCGTACTCTCCGCGCATGGAACACACAAGACTGACCATCGACGGGGCGGTTGCCTTGGTGACGCTGGATCGGCCGCCGGTCAATGCCCTCTCAGAAGATCTTGCCTTCGAACTTGAGGAAGCGTTTGAGGCCTGCCGATCGCCCGAGGTGCGGGCGGTGGTCGTGACAGGCAAGCCCCATTTCGCGGCCGGGGGAGACATCAAGGGATTCCAGGCATCCTTTGACCGCGGCGACAGGGACAGGACTGCATGGACGCTCCAGAAGGCGATAAGCACGCTCGACTCCTTGGAGAAACCTGTTATCGCTGCGGTCCACGGCTATGCCCTCGGCGGTGGGTTGGAGCTGGCTCTGGGCTGTGACTTTCGCTACCTGGCGGATGACGCCCAGATCGGCCAGCCCGAGATACTCCTCGGCCTGATCCCTGGCGCGGGCGGGACACAACGACTCCCCAGGGTGGTTGGCTACCAACGGGCGAAGGACATGATCTACACCGGCCGGCAGGTTGGTGCCGAAGAGGCTCTAGAGATCGGGTTGGCGGACAAGGTGGCACCTTCCTCCAAGGTGATGGATCTGGCTATGGCCGACGCCCACGATTGGGCAACCAAAGCGACCCAGTCCATCGCCGCCGCCAAGAAGGCTCTCAACGATGGGTCGGCTCTCCCTGTCGACCAGGGGGTGTTGGTCGAGAAGGCGGCATTTCAGGAGTCGTTCTCCACTGACGACGCCCGAGAAGGCGTGGCTGCATTCATCGACAAGCGAGAGGCCAATTTCAAGGGGCGTTGACGCCTTCGGTGGCGCCTTCGACGATGGTCTAATTAGAGAGGGGGCCAGCCGGAGCCGGCCCCCTCTGTGGTTTGGGAGTCGCCGCTGGGCACCAGAAGCGCCTGTTCCTTTCGGCCGCGGACCTGGATCGGCCCGTCGTCTCCCTCTAACTCGGATGGTCCAAGGATTCGGAAGTCCATTGGCCAAACGTACGCGTTTGTCTTGGGTGCTCCCTGCTGGGAAGTTTCACCCAGGTCGGTTCTCCACCAGTGATTTGAATCTGGCCAGATTGCGCTTCCAGATCGGGCGAAGGATCAGGCCACCGAGGAAGGCTCCCACTGGCCCACCTAGCCACCAGGGGAATCTGAGATCCTCGGTCCAACTGAGAGTGGTGCCGGTCGGGGCGGGATGGATTTCAAACCGTCCGGTTCCGGTGACCGTGCCTTCGTGGATGACGGTCATCACCCGATTCTCCTCCCACTCGACCACAGTCATCAGGTCTGTGGTTCGGAAGGGCCCGACCCTGGTCAGTACCCGCATCGTGGTTCCGACTCCTGTGGTCTGAGGAGTCGAGAAGCTGACCTTCTCGGCGTCTGCCATCCAGTCGGCATGCGACCTCAGATCGGCCAGGTGTGACCAGACATCGGGCACCGACGCTCCTATGACGATCTGAAGAATCATCTGTAGAAGACCACGGCGTCCGTCAATTCATCAGCGTCAGGACCACTTCGTCGCTCTTGGCGCCGGGGTGTGCGCGATCGACGGTGAAACCACATTTCTCGAGGACGCGAATCGAACCCAAGTTGTCCTTTATCACGTAGCCGAGGATCGGACGAGTGGGATCGATTCTCAGAAACTGCGAGAGAGCGTTCGTGGCAATGCCTTTGCCCCAAAAGCCCCTGCCAATCCAGTAGCCGACTTTGCGCTCATCGTTTTCTGGCCAGCTCACAACGTATCCGGCGATGTCACCCTCGAACAACACAGTTCTCGCGCATACCGTCTTATCCGTCAAGGTCTTTCGCCAGTGGGAAAAGTGGGTCTCCCGACCTCTGGCGGGGAACGCTGCGATGCGGATTGCTTCAGAGTCGAGCTGGTTTTCGTAGAAAGTCTGGACGTCTTGTTCGGACACTTCACGCAGCACAACTCCGTTGGGAGCTTCACTCGTATCCGTCATGTGATCCCATTGGCTCAGAGAGCCGATCATGGTAGAACCTGTTTAGGAGCTCTCCATCGAGGGGCTGAGCTCTGGTTCGATGGTCCCCATGCGGCCCTCCCGGTAGTCGTCGAAAGCCTGGACGATCTCTTCACGGGTATTCATCACGAACGGCCCGTAGCGAGCGACCGGCTCGTTGAGGGGCTCCGATGACCCCACCATTGCTTCTAGGCCTTCGCTTCCTCCGATGATCGCGATTTGTCCCGCTTCCTCCTCGAACACTGCCATTTGCCCCGACGACACCGACTCCCGATTCTTCCCAATGGTCCCGTCGCCCCGAAACACATAGACAAACACTTGATGCCCGGGCTCGATCTCGAGAGCCACCTCATCTTCTGGATACACCTTGAGATGGAAATAGTTGACGGGGAGGAAGGTGTCGGCCGCTCCGGCGACACCATGCGTGCGCCCCGCGATCACGACGGCGGACCCGCCGGCGAATTCGATCACCGGCATGTCTTTGGCCTCTAGATCCTGGTAACGAGGACGGTGCCACTTTGCCTTGCGAGGCAGGTTCACCCAAAGCTGGAATCCGTGGGCGCGGCCACCCTGTTGAAAGATCTTGGCTGAAGGCATCTCGGAGTGGACGATTCCGGAACCGGCCGTCATCCACTGAACGTCACCGGGCGTGATCAAGCCCCGGTTGCCCTGGGAGTCCTTGTGCTCGATCTCCCCATCGAGAACGTATGTCACCGTCTCGAACCCGCGGTGAGGATGGTCGGGGGCGCCCTTGGCTTCTCCAGGCGCATTGTCGGCCGGACCCATCTCGTCGAGGAGAAGGAACGGGCCGATGTAGTCGAGTCTTGCTGTGGGAAATGGCCGTCTGACCAGGAAACCGCCGCCCTCCAACGTTGTGACCGCATCCAGGGTGCTCAGCACGGCTCTCTCTTCGTGAAGTGTGCTCATTGCGTCTCGGTGAACCTCGTTCAAGCAAGCCTATTCCAGCTGGTACAACCTAAACATCCTGCGAGAATCTATGGCTCGTTCATGATCTACCTCGACCACGCCGCCACAACACCTATGCGTCCCGGTGTCTGGGAAGAGATGACTCCCTATGCCTCCAAGGTGTTTGGCAACTCGTCGGGAGTTCACAGTGTCTCCCGGAGTGCAAAGAACGCACTGGAGGAGGCACGAGAGAGCATCGCAGCGCTCATAGGGGCGCAACCGATGGAGATTGTTTTCACTTCGGGTGGCACCGAGTCGGACAACCTCGCCCTGAAGGGCGCAGCATGGAGCCCCCACAGCCGAAACGGCGTCGTAACGGTCGCCGCCGAGCACGAGGCTGTGCTCGACACGGTCGACCTACTCGCCAGGTTCGGTGATCCCACAACGGTTTTGAGGGTGGATGCGACCGGGCAGGTCGACAAGGATCAGCTGCTCAGCGCCATTAATATCAGCACCGTTGTCGCGTCGGTGATGACCGTGAACAATGAGACCGGGGTCGTGCATGACCTCGCCGAGATCGTCACGCTGGTGAAGGGTCGCGATCCCGAGATCCTGGTCCACACCGATGCCGTTCAGGCTTTCTCCTCAGAGTCAATCGATGTGAACGATCTGGGCGTCGACATGCTCAGTCTCACCGGCCACAAGTTTGGAGGCCCCAAGGGGGCAGGCATCCTCTATGTCAGAGAAGGGACTTCCCTCGAGCCGGTTATCCATGGCGGTGGCCAAGAATTGGGTCGCCGGTCGGGCACACACGATGTTGCCTCGGCCGTGGGGTTGGCCCATGCGGCACGACTGGCAAGCGCGGATCGCGACCGCTTTGTGGACGAGATCGGTGGGATTCGCGACGATTTCGAGGAGCGACTGACGTCAGGCATCGATGGGCTCATAATCAACACACCTCCCAAGAATCGTTCGCCGCACCATCTCAACGTGAGAATCCCGGGAGTGCGAAACGAGACGCTTCTCATGCGACTCGACCAGGCCGGGGTGGCTGCTTCGGCGGGTTCAGCGTGTCAGTCGGGTGCAGCGGAGGTTTCCCACGTACTGGAAGCGATGGGCCTTACTGCCGATGAAGCTCGGGAGAGCGTTCGGTTCACTTTCGGCTGGACCTCCACCGGCGAGGAAGGCGCCGAAGCGGCGGAGATCGTTGTCGCATTGGTAGGTGAGCTGCGATGAAGGTATTGGTGGCCATGTCCGGCGGCGTCGACTCGTCGGTGGCGGCTGCGCTCATGAAGGACTCGGGTCACGACGTGATCGGGGTCACCCTCAAGCTTTGGGCTGGTCCAAACGGAGAAGCACCGACCGCCGGGTGCTGCACCGTATCGGACGCCGAAGATGCCCGAAGGGTGGCCGCCCAGCTCGATGTTCCATATTACGTACTCGACTACTCCGAGGAGTTCAAGGGCGGAGTGGTCGATCGCTTCGTACACGA
>CAXMPS010000104.1:0-4967 GCA_964194995.1 uncultured Gammaproteobacteria bacterium
GGGCCGCTGCCGGCGCCGCCGCCGAAGAAGAGGGAATTACCGCTGACGTCGAGTTCCTCGACTGATAAGCCTGCATCACGGGTTGGCCGGCTGGGGCGTCCCCACGGCCTGAACGGATTCATCGGCCTCTATGTCGATGACGCCGACGTGATCCATTTCGAGCCGGGATGCCAGGTGTTCCTCGACGGGCATGCGTATGTGGTCCGGGCGATTCGTCGAGCTGACAAAGGCCACCAGGTGGCGTTCGAAGCCCTCGAAGACCGCGCAGCAGCCGAGACTGTTCGGGGCGCCGAGGTGACGGTCGCCGAGCGACGAGAGCTCGACCCCGGCGAGTACTGGCCGGAAGATCTGATCGGCTTGTCGGTCATCTCAGATGACGGCTCAAAACTTGGGGTCGTCTCTGAAGTGTTATTCGGCTCGGCACAGGACCGGCTGCTGATAGACACCTCACAAGGGCGGTTCGAAGTCCCATTCGTCGACGCCCTGGTTCCCGTCGTAGACATCGAGTCGGGGTACGTCCAGGTCGGCGACTTGCCCGGTCTCCTCAGCGATTCAACATCTTGACAGTTACCCCGGCCAGGCTTCCGTCTGTCGGATCCTCCTCTCCAACGAAGATCGACGTCTCGCCGGAAGGCACGTCAATTCGGGTCTTGAATTCCCCCCATGTTTCTTCGGAATCAGCCACATCGGCTGTTGTGTTGGCGACCACCTGATCTCCTGATGTGGCAATTATCAAAACGCTGCCTTCAGCGGTTCTCGCATAGCCGGAAACTTCGATGTTGATCGGTCCCTCAGCACCGTCGAAGGGCTTTGTGACTACAGACCGATCCGAGACTGCGGCTTCGCCGGCGAATTCCTCCACGCCCGCCTGAAGCTCGATGATGAGTCGTGCCGGTGAGTTGGAGACCCTCACTCTTGCCTGAGCGGGCATTCGCAGGTGCAGGTCGACGAACGACCCGGTGCCAATTGCGCGGACTACGAAGAGTCTCTCCACGAGATCTGTTTCAACAATTTGATCGGTGATCACGGTTCGGTCGGCGTTGAGATGGATCCGGAGTACTTGTCTCGTTTCGAGAAACTCGACGATCACCGACGGTGGTGTGGTGGCAGGCGCTCCCTCGGTCGTCTCGAAGTCGATCACGAATCGCTCGCATCCCTGTGACAACTCCCACGCGATGAGACCCACGATGCCGGTGTCCGACTCTGGCTGGTCCTGACGCAGGACCCGACCCCTGTCCACAAAATCGCCGATCTGGGGACAGCCCAGACCTGGGTCGACTGGTGTCTCAGGCTCCGTGGTCGACGGCGGGGGTGGCAGGACGGTCGTTGTGGAAGCGACACCCCCAATCGATCCGCATGCGGTGAGGAGGGCGAAGAGGAGAACCAAGAGCGCCCGCATGCCCGGAAGGCTACGGCGGTCACTAGATTTGAGCGAGCATTCAAAGATCGTGACCAGGAGCACAGCATGCCCGAAGCCGTAATCGTCGCCACCGCCCGCTCCCCAATAGGAAGGGCGTACAAAGGATCTCTGGTAGATGTTCGTGCCGACGACCTCGCCGGGTTCTCCATCAACGCTGTAATGGAGAAAGTTCCGGAAGTCGACCGTGCCGAGGTCAACGATGTGATGGTCGGGTGCGGCCTCACCCACCACGAAGCGGGTTACAACATGGCTCGCCCCGCGGCTCTCCTTGCTGGGATGCCCGATTCCGTTCCTGCCACGACTGTCAACAGGTTCTGTGCGTCCTCGCTTCAGACGATTCGCATGGCCTTTCACGCAATCAAACTCGGCGAAGGTGACATCTATGTGGCCGCGGGCACCGAATCGGTGTCTCGCACCTATGGCAAGGCGCTCGACAGCGACGATCTCAACCCCCGTTTCACCGAGCCCAGCCGGGACGATTTCATCAACAACGTCTACATCCCAATGGGCAACACCGCTGAGAACGTTGCCGAGAAGTATGGAATCACCAGGGAGCGGATGGACGAGTTCGCCAAGCGGTCCCAGGACCGGGCTGTCGAGTCTCAGAAGAATGGGTTCTTCGACTGGGAGATCACTCCGATCGAGATCCCCGACGGTCGCACAATCATGGCTGACGACGGTCCCCGCCCCAACACAACCCTGGAGAAGCTCGCCACGTTGCAACCTGTGTTCAAGCCGGGTGGCCTTGTGACAGCCGGGAACTCTTGCCCGCTGAATGATGGTTCGGCCGCTGTGTTGGTGATGTCGGAGGAACGCGCCTCCGAGCTTGGGCTACGACCTCTGGCCCGCATCCTCGCCTCGTCCGTTGTCGCCCTTGCCCCTGAATTCATGGGAATGGGCCCGGTAGGTGCGGTGCGGAAGGTGTTGGATCAGGCCGGGATGAGCCTCGACGATATCGACGTGATCGAGATCAATGAGGCCTTTGCCGCACAGGTTCTTGCTTCGGCCGACGAGCTGGGGATCGACATGGACAAGCTCAACCCGCACGGCGGCGCCATTGCGCTCGGCCACCCGTTTGGAATGACCGGCGCCCGGATCATGGGCACTCTTCTCAACGACCTGCACACTCTCGACGCCACGTACGGCCTGGAGACCATGTGTGTCGGCGGTGGCCAGGGGATGGCGATGATCGTGGAGCGACTCAGCTAACCCGCCAGTTCTGCTCTCCAGAATTTGATCTGCTGGCTATCAGCCCAGACGCTCAAGCCAGGTATGGCCCGGATGCGCGTTTTGGAGGGCCCGCTCAAGCCATTCGACTGCATCGGTATCCAACAGCGGGAGGGTCACATCGAAATCGGCCCGATCCTTGGGGCGGTCGTGTTTTGCCTTGTAGAGAAGAGAAACTTCGGGACGTTCGTAGCGGATTCCGTTCTCCGCCACCCAGGTCGCTTCCTCGAATGGGAGGGTTATCGAGATGTCACGCTTGAAGCGCCAGACTCCATCGGCGACGGGACAGAGGAGGAAGTCGAGCAGCCAGGGCTTGTGGGCATTTTCTCGGATCCACAGTTGACCGGCCCAATCGGGCAACGGGTCGTCCGGCCGGATCAGCGGTTTGAGGCTTCCTGACCCCACTGCCCAGACATGGTGGGAATCTGCGAAATGCGTCACCACCCCGGATACATCTGTGCTGCTGATGCAGATGTCGAGGTCTTCATGGGATCGGGATACATCGGTGAACATCTCTATCGCCCACCCTCCGCCGATCCACCAGGGCCGGGGAAAGCCCTTTAGGAGTTGGGCGGCTCCCTGCGGATCGAGACTGGCGAAGCGCCCGTACAAGTCATCGAAGTCCCGATCGTCCATCTGCGAGGACGATACTTCGTCGGCAATGCACCTCTGGTACGTCGGATACGGGTCGAACCTGAAGCGGGCCCGCCTCATGACGTATCTGATGGGCGGTTCCGAAGGCGACTCCGCACATCATCATCCCGGCGCTCGAGACTCGATGTCTCCTTCGGGCGAGAAAGTGGTCCAGATAGACGGTCGGCTCTGGTTTGGAGGTGAGTCCCAAAAGTGGGATGGCGGTGTCGCCCATCTCGATGTCGACGGTACCGGCAACGTCATCGGTCGGGCGTGGCGGATTGGGCTGGAGCAGCTGGCCGATCTGGTGGCTCAGGAAATGGGTCTGATGCCGGGTTCGGTCGAGTTGGGCTCCGACGTGTTGGGATCAGGTGAGATCATCGCGAAGGGATCGAGACAGGCGCGTTTGATCAGCCTGGCTCCGATTGAAGAGGAGCCTGCGGTCACCTTCACCTTTGTCGACAGACGACAGCAACGTCCGCCGTCGCCGGGCTATCTGGCAACAATGGTCGTGGGGCTTCGGGAATGCGGTCTGGCCGATGATCAGCTCGCGGCCTATCTCCGCGATCAGCCAACAATCACTGAAGACCTGGTTGCAGCCGCAGTTGGCCTAGCTGGTGCCCCATCCGCCGCCACCAGGGGTGAGAACCCGAAGTCGATCACCCTTCGAAACCTCCAAGGTTGATTTCCCAGGAAGTCTCTCGGTGCCGACCGATGTCAGCAGCCAATCTTCGCCACATTCGCCGGGTCCACCACCGTTCAGCCCCCACGGCTTCAGCCGGCGGCGCTCACCCATCAGCGACAGAGTGGCCGGCACCAGGAACTCGATCTCCCGTTCGATGCCATCACCGCCGGGGAACCGACCTCGTCCACCCGACCCCGACCGGAGCCGATAAGTGCGAACCTTGAACGGATAGTGGGCGTCGAGCGACTCGATTGGTGTGTTTTTGGTGTTGGTCATCCCGGTGTGGATGCCGGACTGACCGGCGAATCCCGGCCGGCCTCCCTCGCCTCCGGCCACGGTCTCGTAGTAGGCGAAGTCGTCATTGCCGATGAGGACGTTGTTCATGGTGCCCTGGCCGGCCGCGGGCACCCGATCTGGCGCAGCCTGGGCGAGTGCACCAAGCAGGGTGTCGGCGATGCGTTGGCTGGTCTCCACATTCCCGGCGGCGACGGCTGCCGGAGAAGTGGCGTCAACAAGGGAGCCTTTCGGTGTGGAGAGCCCTACGACGCGATAACACCCGCCATTGGCTGGGATAGTTGGGTCGGTCGCCACTCTCACTGCGTAATAGAGACAGGACATCGTCACCGCCTCCACCGCGTTGAAGTTGGCGGGAACCTGGTCGGCAGTCCCTTTGAAGTCGGCGAGCAGGGTGCCACCGTCGATGGTCACAGTGACACGGATCGGAACGTCCTCGTCACCTAGCTCCATGGCGTCATCGAACTCGTAGCTCCCGTTTGGGAGCGCCTCGAGGGCGGCCGTCATCCGACGCTCTCCGTAGTCGAGAAGCGCTTCGGTCACCAGCCGCCAACGGTCGATGCCCTCAGACTCCAGCAGCTCGGTGATTCTCCGGGCGCCCGCCTCGTTGGCGCCAAGCTGTGCTGAGAGATCCCCCTGCCGCTCCGCCGGCGTGCGGGTGGCCTCGAGGAACGGCTCCAGAAACTCCGGCAGCCATTGGCCATCCTG
>CAXMPS010000105.1:0-10078 GCA_964194995.1 uncultured Gammaproteobacteria bacterium
TCGTCGGATCTGATCAGCCAGCAGCATCGAACTACCGGCAATGAGCGACATGTAACACATCGGGAGACCCTCGAACATCGGGCATGAAGCTGTTCCCCGCAGCTGACCGATGGACAGATAGACGGCAATAACCAACACCACCCCTGCCCCCACATAGAGCAGTAGATCTCCCAGCTCGGAGTCGACCATCCAAGCTCCCGCCGTCGCCGCGACGTATCCAGCTAGAACGAGAAAACAGGCCGGTATTCCCAGCAAGTCTGGGCACGTGTCTTCCAGAAGCACCTCGGAGAAAACGAGCCAGCCTGTCAAAAGGATGCCAACTAGCCCGAACCCGACAGCAATGCCGGTCATGCGTTCACTGGTTACCGAAGACACCGCGGCATCGTAGGTAATCCGACCGCCGGAAGTGTCCATTCAGAAATGCCTGCTTTTGGTAGCTGACTCGCCGGTCCCTATCGCCGTCGTGTTATTAGCGGCTCTAACTGGCGATTGTCAGTCCAAGGCTTACCAGCCGAAAAGGAGATTCAGGAGAGTCTCGATCAAAGAGAGGACCCGGTCCAAAAAGGTCGTCTGCGCATCATCGACCCCACCGAAGTCAGCAGCAGCCTGGCGCAGGTCGTCTGGGCTGAACCAAGAGGAAGAACTAGGGCGTGTTTCGGTCGAAAGGCGTCTGATGATTGGGGATTCGGGCCGCTAGATCGAAGGCTTCAAACAACGGTCAAACTGGAATTACGGCCATTTCGCAAAGGAGCTCTGGAACCGGCGTCTGTCAGACGTCGATGCCAGTCAGGGTGGTGGAGAAAGTAAGCGGCTCACCATTCCTGATGAGCTCGATCTCTACAGATGTCCCTGGACGATGGCTAACCACTGCGGCGAAGAGTTCACCGGGATCGGATACGGGAATTCGGTCGACAGCGACGATCCGGTCCCCTACTTCAAAGCCTGCCCGAGCTGCTGCCGACCCTTCCACTACCTCCCGGACGATGGCCCCACCGCGGCCCGACGTGTCCGGAATCGATGCCACGCCTAACGCTGCCAACTGAACGTCCTCACCGGCGACGATCTGCTCAGCGACCACGATTGCGATGTCGATGGCGATGGCGAAACCAACACCGTCGTTGCCGCCTCCTTCAGTGAAGATGATGTCGTTTATGCCGATGACGTGGCCTGCTCGGTTTACGAGCGGCCCACCTGAATTGCCAGGATTGATGGCCGCGTCGGTCTGAACCATTGGCACACCATTGACGTTCCGTCCGGTTGCGCTGACGATCCCGGCGGTGACGGTCTGGTCGAGGCCGAACGGGCTTCCCAGTGCGATCGCTGTCTCCCCCACCTGCGCAGCAGCGCCGTAGCCAAGCGTCGCTACAGCCAGATCGTCCTCGCTTATCGAGATCACGGCAACGTCAGTAGCTGTGTGCGCTCCTAGAACCCGACCGTCGACAAGACGACCGTCGGCAAGACGCACCTCCACTTGATCGACACCGGCGACGACGTGTGCTGCAGTCAGGATCAAACCATCTGAGTCATAGATCACACCCGAGCCGAGACCACTTTCCGATTGGAGTTGGACAACCGTGGGAGCCACTGACGCTGCTACTTGTGCGATGTCTTCCAGCTGTGAAGCGGAGGGCTGAACCAACGGTTCGGCGGTAGTCGTGGTTGACGAGGAGACGATCACACCAAGGAGGAGACCCCCGATGAGCAGAAGAGCTCCAACGGCGAGGTAGAACGCTGAGGGGCGCTCCGGCCGACGGTGTCGACCTCTTTTGCTCCTCGAGCCTGCCGGACGCTCAATGACGGTCGGTTGGATCGGAGCGGTCTTGAGATCAAGGCTCATACCTACCGACCAACAGAAGTCAACCCGCCTAGCTCGACTGAATGTCGTCTCCTGGACAATGATCGACGACAGCCAACAGAGCTAGTCCAAGCGAGCAGGCCCGTCCTCGAGCGACCACGGTGGGGGCTTCGTGGGGGCTTCGTCGAGGCTGGGCTCGGTGGCTGCCACTAAGGGTCATTGCCGATGAAGGCGTGTTGGTCCTCCCCAGAAGAGGAGAGGGGGGTCTTCCACCAACTAGAGAGTGGAACCAGAGACGTGACACGACATCGAACGAGCCTTCGTTGCCGGCGATGCAGTCTTTATCTCTGGGTTACGGCTGTCGTAGATCTGACAATCAGACGACATTGTGTGGCTCGGTTTCGTTACTGGCAATGATCGCTACCAATTGGACCCATGAGACGTCTATCCCTTTTTGTTTCTCTTCTACTCGTGACAGCCGTTATCGCAGTGGTTGTCGGCGCAACGAATAGCGGCGGCGGTGCCATCGCTACAGAACTGCCACCAACCACTTCCCAGCCAGCTGCACCTGTTCCTCTGCCAACTGACAACGACGTGATCAAAGGTCCCGTCACCATCCCGAACGATATCGCAGGAGCGGTAACCGCTTGGACAACGAACTGGAATCGCCGAACTATCGACCTCGACGAACTCAAGCTTGGAATTCGTGCGTCTGACCCTCGTGACCTAATCAGGCCGCTCGATTCTCCGAGTTACGAATCCGTGCAGGAGGCGCAGGATTGGCTGGTCGACAGTGAGATTGGCGTGCTTTTTGAACTCGAAGACGTGGCCCGTTTCTATCCGCTGCGGATTCTCACGTCGCACGAAGTGGTGAACGATGAGGCGGCCGGTGTTCCGTACGCGCTGACCTACTGCCCCTTGTGTAACACTGCCGCAGCATTCGATCGTCGAGTGGGCGGCGAGACTCTCCGGTTCGGCGTCTCTGGATTGCTTCGTAAGTCGGATCTTGTGATGTGGGATAACTCCACCCAATCCCTGTGGCAACAGATCACAGGGGAGGGCATCGTCGGTGACCTTGCCGGGACCCAACTCGAATTCCTGGCCACCGCCACCGTGACGTGGTCCGACTTCGTCGAGAGACATCCCGACGGCGAGGCCCTATCTCGTAACACCGGGTTTGGTTTTAACTATGGAAGCAACGGCTACGTTGGCTATTCGAGTCGCAACGCTCCAATAGGCCGGTTCTTCAGCGATGAGGTCGATCCTCGATTCCCCGCCCTCGAACGAGTCGTCGGGGTTCGAGTCGGGGAGTCAACCAAGGCGTATCCGTTCAGTGTGATCAGTGGGGAACGCGTCGTAGCCGATCAGCTCGACGGCACGCCGATCACAGTGTGGTGGGCCGACACCGGCGCCTCCGACAACTTCGGTTCGGACCTACCCGGAGAAGGACAGGCCCTCGGGACGGGTATTGCGTTCCTTTCGACCGTCGGCGACCAAGTCCTCGTCTTCAGCACCGAAGGCGCCGACACGTTCATCGACGCAGAGACCGGATCCACCTGGAGCCTGTTCGGCGAAGCCATTGAGGGGCCACTGAAGGGCACCCAACTCGACACAGCCCTCCATCAGAACGAATTCTGGTTTGCCTGGGCGGCCTTTAACGAAGGCGCCCCTGTCCACGGCACCTGAAACATCGGACTCTCCGTCAAGTCGAGAACGAAACTCGCGTAATCAGCGAGCACTGGAATCAGCCTTTGGGGCGAAGCGGTTGCACCAAACATGACCGTTGAGAGACTGAGGATGACAGCGCCGAAATGGGCGTTGTTGAGTGCTTTCGCGTTCGTTGTTGCTGCCTGTAATAGCGCCGCCACTGCTGAGAGGACTGGGAGCACATCGACTTTGCTCCAAGCTGAGTCACCAGCGCCAAACGCTCCGTACGGTCCGGGCGAATGGTCCACCTTCCGGTTCTTGCCTAGCCGCATCGGTACGGCCAACCCCGAGTCAGGAGATCCTGAACAGGTCTGGACCTTCGACACTGGTGGAATCGTCGAGTCCTCGCCCGCAGTTGTCAACGGTGTTGTCTACGTCGGCACCCTCGCCGAGCGTCTCTATGCCCTGGACGCCACGACCGGTGCCGAGTTGTGGCGATTTCAGGTGGGCGGATTGCTTCGCGCCTCACCGTCGGTTGTCGATGGCATCGTCTACTTCGGGGCCGATGACGATCTGTTCTATGCAGTGGACGCCACCACGGGCGACGAGATTTGGCGTTTCCAACTCGGCCCGGGTGGAGAGCAGAGCTCTCCGGCGATTGGCTCCGGGCTGGTGTGGTTCGGGGCGTTTGACAGAAACGTCTATGCCCTCGACGCATCGACGGGTGAGGAAGTGTGGCGCTTCGAGACCGGCGGGGGCATCCTTTCCTCGCCGGCGGTTGTGGGTGACAGCCTTTACATAGGCTCCACGGACGGGGTCATGTACTCGCTGGGGGCGTTCACTGGTGATGTGAACTGGCGATTCCAAACCGACGGCCCGGTGTTCAGCTCAGCCGCTGTATCGGACAACATGGTGGTCTTCGGGTCCGACGACGGTCGAGTACATGCGGTGGATGCGGGCTCCGGTGAGCCTCGATGGTCGGTGAAGACAGGGGGTCCCGTCTTCGCCAGCCCTGCCATCGACCGCGACATCGTCTACGTGGGTTCTCGTGACGGTTCCTTCCTGGCGATAGATCTCTTGACGGGAGAGGTGGCTTGGGCGACGGACCTGGTCGAAGTGCTGTCATCAGCTGCAGTGACATCGCAGCGGGTATATGTCGGCTCCAGTGATGGCAACCTCTTCGTCCTCAACCGGACCGACGGCAGTGTCATGACCCAACTACCGGTCGGCGCCCCGGTGTGGACATCGCCTGCGGTAGTCGAGGGATGGCTCTACTTCGGCGCCCACGACGGCAACATTCACGCCTACCGATTGGGCTGACCGGATCACCCACCGGTTCCTCTGCCAACGACGGTCGCCCGGGTGACACCCGACGCGCCTGCGGAAGAACTAGGACGGGTTTGGGGCGTGGAGAGGCCTCTGGTCGTTGGGGATTGCAGGTCTGACCCCAAGACGTCGAGCAGCAGATACAAAGAGAATCGGGTATTGGACATTGTTTCCAAGTCCTGGAATGGGGTGCCGATCCGAGTCGTTCTTTGGTTCGGTGAGGGTCTCAACAGCAGAATCGAGCAGTTCCGAACTCCACACGATCGCCGACGTGGGACTTGCGTTAGCGGCACTGATCACACGCGACGTTGCCGCTCCCGACCGGTTCGGAATTGAGGTTGAAGGGTTCCCTATTCGGGTCGACAGGCGCGGTCCTGTGGGGAGAACTCCCCTGTCGAATGGAACCCCGTCGGTGCTCGGAGTGATCGACGAGCTCACCGGGATGAACTCAGACGTGTTGACCCGCAGCAGTGACTATCCCCGGCACGAGACTTCAACAGGCGGCGCGGTCACATTCGAACCCGGCGGCCAGATCGAGTTCTCGTCTAGCCCCGCAGAGAGTGTTGACCGGGTGACGCACGAGGCGGACCTCATTTGGAACCAGCTGAGCCACGCTTTCTGGGAACAGGACATCTGCCTGGTGAATCTGGGGGTCGACCCTTGGACCGACGCAGCCTCGGTGGCCCAGCAGCTCAAAGCAGACCGGTATCGAGCGATGGCCCAATACCTCGCAGCCCGTGGTCAACAAGGGGCGGTCATGATGCGAAACACCTGCTCACTTCAGGTGAATCTCGATCAGGGTACCCGATCCGAGCTCAACCAAAGGTGGCTGGTCGCCAATCTGGTCTCACCCATCCTCACGGCGATGTTCGCTACCAGCCCCGCGGGCGGTGCCAGGTCGGCACGGGCCAGGGCGTGGCAGCAACTCGATGTCACGCGCACCGGTTTTCCCACGTGGTCAGGACTCGCCGCCACAGATCTGGTGGAGGACACCCTGGCGCGGGCATTGCGAGCCGACGTTATCTATGTCACGCGTGACGATCTGACTGTCGTCGGTCGGCCCGGTTGGTCCTTCCTGACGTGGCTGCGGGAAGGTCACCCCGTACTGAGCAGACCCAATGTCACCGACCTCGAGGTGCACCTCTCGACTCTGTTCACGGAGGTGCGAGCGCGCAGCGGGACCCTCGAGTTCAGGAGCATGGACGCGATCCCCCAGCGTTGGTGGGAGGTTCCGCTGACGATTACAGGTGCCGCTCTCTACGACTCTGAGGCCACAGGAAGAATCATTGACCTTTTGGAGCCGTGGGCTCCCCGACTCAACGAGCTGTGGCAATCCGCGGCATTCGAAGGTCTGGCCAACCCAGAACTGCAGCGGGCGGCCGCACAACTGGTCACGATCGCCGTCGAGGCGGCACGGCGAAAACCTCATCTCTTCGGGAAGTCCGCGATCCGGGTTACAGAGGAATTCGCCGACCAGTACACGCTCAGAGGAGCTAGCCCTGCTGACGACGTCGCCCGCCGTCTTCACGAACCCCGGGCCGTCATCGAGTGGGCGGTACCCCAACACTCATTGATTGGAACAGGATGACCATCGACGTCGATCGACACCAGAGGACGAAAGCCAAGATTGCGGACGCTCTTGGTCTCTATCGGAACCGGACTTTCCAGCTGATCGAGCCGCTCAGCTACGAAGACCTGCATACCCAGCACAACTCGATCATGAGCCCTGTGGTCTGGGACGTGGGGCATGTGGGGAACGTCGAGGAGATCTGGCTTCTTCGGGAGCTCGCCCAACGCGATCCCCACGATCTCCGTCTCGATGACATCTACAACCCATTCGACAACCCACGTTGGACGCGGGGCGATCTTCCCCTACCTAACAAAGAGGAGGCCATCGAATACATCGGAGAGGTCAGAGGTGAGGCAATCGACGTCCTGCAAGGGATCGAGCCCGACCCGACGAATCCGTTGCTCCGGGACTGGTACGTCTACCGGATGGTCCTCCAACATGAGGCTCAGCATCAGGAAACCGTTCTGCAGACTCTTGATCTCCGGGAGGACCTCGACCCCTATCCGGCGGGCGGACCACTGGCCAACCGAACCCGCCGTCGAGTCGATCACACCGAGCGCGTCCGCATTCCAGGCGGTGCCTTTCTGCTCGGGACCGAAGATCAGACCAACGCCTACGACAACGAACGCCCCCAACATGAGGTGGAGGTCGACGAATTCAGTCTCGATCGCTTTCCGGTCACGAACCGGCGCTATGTCGAGTTCGTCGACGCGGGCGGTTATGACACCCCCGAGTGGTGGTCGAAAGAAGGCTGGGAATGGCGTTCGTCGAACGAGGCCGAGGCCCCGCAGGGATGGTCCCGTCGGCTCGGCGGAGGCTGGCTGGTACGCAGGTTTGGTCACGTGCTCGACCTCGACTCGACCGAGCCGGTGCAACACCTGTCGTTCCACGAAGCCGAGGCTTTCGCCAGATTCAGCGGCGGACGTCTCCCCACCGAAGTCGAATGGGAGAAAGCGGCCACATGGGGCCCCGATGCCGTCGAACCAAGGACCTATCCATGGGGTGAAGACGAGCCCCGCTCAACGCACGCCAACATCGGCCAGCGCAGGTTCGGCCCCACACCCGTGGGGTCTTACCCCGAAGGAGCCTCCGCCTACGGGGTCGAGCAGATGCTCGGCGACACTTACGAGTGGACTTCGTCGCCGTTCGTCGGTTACCCGGGATTCATTTCCTTCCCATATCCCGAATATTCGGAGGTGTTCTTCGACGACACCGAGTACCGGGTGCTTCGGGGTGCGTCTTGGGCCACCTCGCGGATTGTGGCCCGAAACACGTTCCGCAACTGGGACTATCGGATCCGCCGGCAGATCTTCTCCGGTCTGAGACTGGCCTGGGACGACTGAGATGTGCCGACTCGCCGCATACATCGGTCCGGAGCCCAAGCCGCTGTCGGCGCTGCTCTATGAGCCGCCCCACTCACTGGAGCACGCCTCCTATGCACCACAGGAGTTGCTCCATGGACATGTCAATGTTGATGGGACGGGGGCGGCCTGGTGGCAGGACGAAGGAGAAGCACCGCTTCGCTACGTCACCGAGAAACCACCCTGGTCCGACCCGAACCTCCCGGTGCTCGCCCCGACAATTCTCGCAAACCCCATGGTGGCTGCAGTCCGCGGGGCGACACCAGGAATCGGGTTTGGCTCAGACAACATCGCACCATTTGTGTCGGATCGCTGGGTCGGAATTCACAATGGCTGGATTAGCGGGTTTCGAACCGGTGTGGGTCGCAGCTTGATCGCCGGTTTGTCAGACGAACGGTTCGGCGAGCTCAGCACAATTAACGACTCACTCGTTCTATTTCTGATGACGGTCGATCGCCTGGCAAGCGGCCTGAGCGTCTCCGAGGCGGTCGTCGAGGTGGTCGACGCAGTGGCGAAGATCGTCGTTGCTGCCGACCGGTCGGCGACGTTGAACCTCGTCGTTGCGTCTTCGGATGAGATCGTCGCCTCACGCACCTCGGTGAACGAAGGCATCAACTCGTTGTACACACTCGAAGACGACGGCTTCTGGATCGCTTCGGAGCCCCTCGACCCCGATCAGCCATGGCAGCCGGTCCCTGAGCATTCGCTGGTTATGGCAACCCGAACCTCATTGGCGATCACCCCCCTGTCACATGAGGGCATCCCATGACAGTCTCGATAACTCGTCTCACCCCTCAGGACAATCACTACTCCAGCCTGCTCGACGACGTTTTCCATGGGTTCACCGCTTACAGCAAGTATCTGCCGTCGAAGTACTTCTACGACGCCCGCGGATCCGAGTTGTTCGAGGAGATCACACAACTACCGGAGTACTACCTGACCAGAGCCGAACTGGAGATCCTGGAGCATCACGCCGACGACATCGTGGGCTCATTCCGCCCGGAGGAATTGGTGGAGCTCGGATCCGGATCATCTCGAAAGACGGTCCTTCTTCTGGAAGCTCTTCGTCACACCGGGTCGGGTCGCCGATATGTGCCCATGGACATCTCACAAGATGCCCTCCGAAGTGCTGCGGCCGATCTCACATCACAGTTCTCGCGGCTGGAAGTCGAAGGGATCATTGGCGACTACGTTGCCGACCTCCCCAAGCTGCGTCGCAATGGCCGGCGACTGATCGCTTTCCTCGGGTCGACCATCGGCAACTATGTGCCGACCCTCCGTTACTCACTCCTGCGCTCGGTGTCCGAAGCCCTGGAACCGGAAGACGCCTTCGTCCTCGGAGTCGACATGATCAAGGATGAGTCGACGATGGTCGCGGCCTACGACGACTCTTCGGGAGTGTCGGCGGAGTTCAACAAAAACGTGCTCCGGGTGGTTAATCGTGATCTCGGAGGGGACCTTCCCATCGAGGCCTTCGACCATGTCAGCGAATTCAACGCCCACTCTGGCTGTATGGAGCAGGGTCTGATCGCCCGGGAGAAGGTCGTCGCCAACATCAGGGCTCTCGATCTGGCGGTCACGTTCACTGCGGGCGAGCGAATCCAAACTGAGGTGTCCTGCAAGTTCACGGAGGCACAGATCGCCGAAGAGTTCGAAGACGCAGGCATGAAGCTTGACCGCTGGCTGACCGACTCGTCGAACCTCTACGCCCTCGCCGTAGGTGTTAAGGCCTGACTGGACCTCCCGAGGCAATAGAGAAGTTTCATGGGTCGATCTGATCATGATCACCTGGAGATCCGCGCGGCGGCGCGCACCGCCGAATACTCGGAATCAGGAATCCAGAATCTGAGTTTGCAGTGTGGCGATGACAAAGCCCGTCGCTCAGATAGTGAAACCGCTGGTGACCGCTTTCTTCGAGACGCTTTCGGCGGCTCAAGACATGGCAGGCGACTCTCCTCATGTGAGTGGCCAGAAACCTCGTGCTCGGGACCTGCCGACTCTCGTCTGGACGCATAGCTGGTGATGACTCTCAGTGCGGCTCGGACAACCCTGCGAACAGACGAGGAGGTTCATCCTGGTCGACTCCTGGGTCGGCTCATGGAACGTCGCAGGCCGAGTCTGCTCATATTGGCGCTTGCGGTTGTGGCTGTTGCCTGCTCGGGGGGAGAATCTGAGCCCGAGAGCGCCAGCCTCCCCCCCGACTGGGAAACAATTGCGAACAGCGCTCGTGGCCAGACTCTCGATCTCTACATGTGGGGCGGGAGTAGCGAAATCAACCGTTTTGTCGATCGCACTTATGGCCCGATCCTGGAGGAAGAGTTTGGGATCACCCTGAACCGGGTGCCGGTTGGCGATACCGTAGATGCCGTCAACAAGGTC
>CAXMPS010000106.1:0-9286 GCA_964194995.1 uncultured Gammaproteobacteria bacterium
CCAGTCCTGGGCCGGTATTGCACCGTCAACGGATCCTGGCCGGCGACCGGGATTGTCGTGCACACCCACGTTCACTCCTACCTTGGCCACGACATCCCGCCCGACCATCAGTCGAACACGTTCGATCGCAACCTGCTGACCGAGATCGATCTCAAACCAGTATGGCGGGTCCGGCCCGGTCCACCCGGTGTTCATGTCACCATCGGTGACAGTTCTCACGCCGCTACCCGGACCAGGCGCCGACGAGATGACATCCCCCGCGGTCAGGTTCGAGACACCGGCGTCGCCCGCGATGGTGGTTGTCCCAGAACACGAAGCGACAGCCAGGGCTACCGACGCAAGACCCACCCACCCGATGCTCATGCCTCGGCTAGATAGATGCGTCGGCACAACCGGCCCTCTTCGATCGATGCGATGGAGGATCTGTTGCGCTCCACGAAATCCTCAACCTGCTCGACGCCCAGCAGAGCCACGAGCGCCGTCCGACGGGACTCTCTCGATCGCAGCAACCTTTGGACCATGGAGCCGTACTCGGAAGTCACATCCTCGACATTGCTCAAGGTCCAACCCGTTTCTGCGAGAAGGTCGGGGTAGGGCGATTCGGTTTCGACGTACTCCGGACCCGACTCGACCGCGACCGTGTGCGCCCCGGGAGCCAGATCGGGCACCTCCTCGATCACACCGAAGGCCATCCTCCCACCTGACCGAACCATCCTCCGACACTCGGCCAGAACCTCACGTTTCTGACTCAGACAACACAACAGGTCACTATGAATCACTCCCTCAAAGACACCATCGGAGAAGGGGAGCGACGCCCCATTGGCTACGGAAGCATCCGCCGGTACGGAATCGTGAGCGGCCCGATCGAGCGCCAACTTCAGCCCATTGACCGGAAAGTCGAGCATCGTCACATGACACCCCGTTTGTTGGCCTACATAGAGCCCGGGCCAGCCAGCCCCCGCCCCGATGTCGAGCAGGCGGCTGTCGTTGCCCAGGTCAAGGTGCGTCGCCATCCGCTCGACTTGGTCGCGGCTGCTCCATGAGACGCTTCCGTAGTCGGTTCCCCGAGCCTCGGCCTCGATCTCCAGCATGACTGGTGCCAGGACATGGAGATAGCCCTCGTCGAAGCAGGCAAGCATCTCTTGTTCAGACTCAAAGCGGCTCATTTTCTCGACTGCCCTAGGAGTCTGCTGAGTAATGCCGTTGGTGAGATCGGCGGCCAGGCGCGCCACTGGCAAGGACGAGGTTTCGCCACTCCTTGGGGCGGAATGGCGGGGCCGAGGACACCGCGAGTGGCGATGATCTGGTCGTCGAGATGAGTGACATGCATTGTTCAGCGGGCTCCTAGTCCAGTACCCAGAAGTCTCCGACCAACCCGTGTCTGGCAAACAAAGAGGAGGCCTCTTCGGGCGTAAGCGGTCTCCAGTCCTCATCCAGCCGTCTTGCGTACCACTCGACCGACATGTCGAATATCTGTTGCATCGGAGCAATGTACCCAATCGCCTGGTTGTGCTCTCTCAGCCAGGACGAGAGCTCGGGTTCCGACCGGAACCCGTGAATGTTTCCTCAGGTGAAGCCGATGTCGTCCCAGAACTCTCGAGCCGGAACCGGGATGTGAATCACCCCATCGGGACTCACCTTGCCGTCGACGACGCTCCACGCCAACTCAGACTCGCCACAAGTCGAGATAGCTTTGCCGTCGCCCGTCAGCGCGAGGATGCCCAGGGCATCCCAGGCACAGTTGGCAAACCAGGACTCATTCCCGACTATCACCTTGTAGCAGGTCTCGACACCCGAGAAGGGATGGGCCATCCAGACCCGGTCCTCCTCTGGAACCAGGACAATCCGATGTTCCGATTCGAGCCTGTGGAATGCCTCGGTCACTTCGTCAGAGCCCCATCCCCGTTCTGCCGCGATCTGCGCCACAGATGGTCCTTCGGAGCTGGCGGTCACATGGCGGTAGATCTGGACCCGCACCTCGCGATCAAAAGGAGTCACGCCCCGGAAGCTACTGGAGTTCTGGCCAGGCCTGAGCCGCCTCACCAACAACCGAGCTGAACTTGAGTCCCATCAGCACAACGCCGGCCGCTCCGGCGTCACGGGCAGCCTGTTCCATCTCGGCTGTGATCTCCCACCCGAGCTTCCGGTGCACATCGGCGGGAACCTCGGCCAGCCGCTTCTGAAGCCTTTCAGTCGAAGGAACCGCGCCGATCGACTCCATCTGATCGACCCAAGCGGAACTGAAGGGAGGAATCACCATCAGCAAGACCGGGGGATCGTCGTCGCGCAAGTTGAGCCGATCCATCTCGGGGCCGATCACGTCCGGATCCAGCACAGGACCCGTCACGAAGAAGTCGGCACCGACTTCGATCCGACGACGGAACTGCCATTCCCGGAAACGGGTCGGCATCCCCACCTCGAAGTTGGGAAGGTCGTCCCTAAGGCGCCGAAGATGCTCGACAATCTCATAGTGATGAGCCATGTGATCGATGTGAGGAACCGTGTCACCGATCACCACAAGGAAGGAGTTCACTCCGTTCCCCAGCGCTCCCCGAACCTCGGATTCGATGGCGAGGATGTTCCGATCCCGCGTCGACACCACGACAGTCGGGTGTACGTGAGGGGTGTCGTGGGTGATCCTCGCCGAGAAGGCATAGGGCGACACTCTTATCCGACCGAAGACGTTGTCGGTGACGAGCACGTGGCTCCAGGCCGGCGCCAACCCCAGATGGCTGAGATCGGGCAACTCGGGGGGGTTGATCTCCGCAATTCGCAGCCAGCCAGCCGACTCACTCAGCATTGCGAGCCTCCTTGGGCTTGCGGGCGATGAAGTATTTGGCCTGGGGGTGATGACAAATGATCGCTGACGTGGTCTGTTCTGGCTGGTACTGATACGAGGTGGCCTCACCGACCTCGATCTCGATGCGTTCGGCGCCCAAGAGGTCAGCGACCTTCTCGTTGTCTTCCAGGTCGGGACAAGCCGGGTAGCCCCACGAATATCGGCCCCCCCGATACTTCTGGCGGAACAAGCCGAGCAAATTCGGTCCGTCCTCGGTGACGAAACCCCATTCGGTTCTGATTCGATGATGCCAGTGCTCGGCGAGGGCCTCTGCCATCTCCACGCCCAGCCCGTGAAGATGGAGATAGTCCTGATACTCGTCGGCGGCGAACAGCTCAGCTGCGCGCTCTGAGATACGGCGTCCCATGGTGACGATGTGGAACGCGGCGTAGTCGACCTCCTTGCCGACTGGCCTGAAGAAGTCGGCGATGCAAAGGAACGGATCCTCCTGCTGACGGGGAAAGGCGAACCGAGCGCGCTCTGAGACTCGATCCTCGTTCTCCCAGATCACGAGCTCGTCTCCGTCGCCGTTGGCCGGAAAGTATCCGTACACGACCTGAGGATGAAGCAGATCGTCGGCACGGGCCCGCGCCATCTGCTCGCGCAACAAAGGGGCGAGCCGTTCCTTGAACTCTGCATCTGTCTCGCCGGACTCCGGCCGATATTGCCACTGGTTCCGAAACAGGGCGGTGAGGTTGAAGAAGGGGGTTATCTCATCAATTGAGATGCCCTTCACGACGCGGGAGCCCACGAACGGTGGTTGGAAAATCTGATTGTCGGTCTTCACCGAGGAGGACCGACTCGGCACAGGCTCGGATTCCCCGGCACTGCGGGCTCGCACCCGGGGCGCCGTCGGCTGGGGAGCTGCATCGCCGGCGGCGATGTGGGCCATAGCGTCAAGCCCGGCAAAGGCATTCTTGCCGTAATAGAGGGGTCCGGCGTAGCGAGAGCGAAGGTCAGACTCGACGTACCGCCGTGTCAGGGCAGCACCTCCGAGCAAGACGGGGACGTGACCGAGACCCTGACGTTCCAGCTCCTCGAGGTTGTCCTTCATGATCAGCGTCGACTTCACCAGCAATCCGCTCATACCGATGGCATCAGCCCCCATCTCTCGATAGGCAGCGACCATGTCGGAGATACTCACCTTGATCCCCAGGTTGTGGACTTGATAGCCGTTGTTGCTGAGGATGATGTCGACCAGGTTCTTTCCGATGTCATGGACGTCGCCTGATACGGTGGCCAGCACGATCTTGCCGCGACTACTCGTCTCGGCCTTCTCCATGAGTGGTTCGAGATGTGCAACTGCTTTCTTCATCGTTTCGGCCGACTTGAGGACGAACGGAAGCTGCATCTCACCAGTCGCAAACAAGTCACCGACGACCTTCATCCCGGCGAGGAGAAACCGGTTGATGATGTCCAGTGGCTTGTGCCCCATGGCTAGGGCCTGATCCAGGTCCTCGATGACGGTCTTCTGATCACCATCAATGATTCGTTTCGGGAGCCGATCCTCAACAACCAGGCCCTCATAAGTGTCGACTGACTCATCGGTGATGGTCACGCCGGCGAAGAGCTCCAGCAGCTTCTCCAACGGGTCGTACCCCTCTTCTCGGCGGTCGTACACCAGATCGAAGGCGGTCTCGCGTTGTTCCGGGTCGATGTTTGACAACGGCTCGATCTTCCCGGCATGGACGATCGCGGCGTCAAGCCCCGCGAGCACCGCTTCATGCAGAAACACCGAATTGATGACCCGTCGAGTGGCCGGATTGAGACCGAAGGACACATTGGAGACTCCGAGCACCGTCCGCGTCCCGGGCAACTCTTTCTTGATCCTCTTGATCGCCTCCAGCGTGGCTATCCCGTCGCGTCGCAGATCCTCGCCGCCGGTAGTCAACGGAAAGGTCAGCGCATCGAAGATGAGATCGGAGGGCTCGAGCCCGTACTTCTCAACAGCCAGATCGTGGATCCGATGGGCCACTCTCATCTTCCACTCCAGGGTCCTGGCCTGGCCCTCCTCGTCGATCAGGAGGCAGATGACCGCTGCGCCATAGGTGCGGGCCAGCGTAAGTACCCGGTCGATGCGTGAGCCTTCACCTTCGCCATCTTCCAGATTGGCGCTGTTCAGGAGGCAACGCCCCCCGAGCTGCTGGAGACCAGCCTCCATCACTTCAGGCTCGGTCGAGTCGAGCACCACCGGGGCTGCAACATCGGTAGCGAACGCCGCAGCAAGCTTCTCCATGTCGGCCACACCGTCACGCCCGACGTAGTCGACACTGAGATCAACCAGATGAGCCCCCTCTCGCAGTTGACTCTGGCCGATGGCGACGCACGACTCGAGGTCGTCCGACAGCAGCGCCTCCCGGAACGCTCTCGACCCGTTGGCATTGGCCCGCTCGCCGATGATCAGGAATGATGCATCCTGATCGAACGGAACCTGGCTGTATATCGAAGCCGCCGATGGGATCGCTTCTGGATCTCTGGCCTTAGGTTCGAGGGGCCGCACAGCTTCCACCACGGCGGTGAGATGCTCGGGGCTGGTGCCACAGCAGCCCCCAATGACACCCACCCCAAACTCAGTGACAAAAGACGATAGGTGGGCGGCCAGGTCGGCGGCACCTAGGTCGTAGACCATCTCCCCGTCCTCGACATGGGGAAGGCCGGCGTTCGGGATCGCGGAAACCGGAACGCTCGAATAGCGAGTGAGGTGACGGATCGCCTCGTACATCTCACCTGGCCCGGTGGCACAGTTGAGCCCTATCACATCAGGATGGAGGGCTTCGAGCGAGCTGAGGGCAGCTCCAATCTCGGTTCCGGGCAACATGCGACCAGTGAGTTCGATCGTGACCTGGACCTGGACAGCAAGGTCGACTGAAGCGTCGCGCATGGCTCGGCGGGCACCTTCGATAGCGGCCTTGGCGCCAAGAAGATCGAACTGGGTTTCGATGATCAAGATGTCGACGCCCCCGTCGATCAGGGCTCTCGCTTCGACCCGATATGAATCGACGAGGTCCATGTAGGTGATCTGGCCGAGAGTGGCGAATTTGGTCCCGGGTCCGATCGATCCAGCCACATAACGGGGTCGCCCATCAGCCGCTATATAGGCGTCAGTGGTCTCTCTAGCGAGAGTGGCGCCGGCTGCGGCGATCTCGTATGACCGGGTCTCCAATCCGTATTCGCTCAACGGCACCGAGAAGGCGCCAAACGTATTCGTTTCTATGACATCCACCCCGACATCCAGAAAGGACCTGTGCAGGGCCCGGATCACGTCGGGACGGGTGATGTTGAGAAGCTCGTTGCAGCCTTCCAGCGAAGGGCCGCCGAAATCGTCTGCGGTCAACCCCACTGTTTGGAGGTTCGTGCCGGTAGCACCGTCGAAGATGACCACACCGGACGCCACGGCATCCAAATAGGCCGTCATCGTTTCTCCGGGCATTGGCTACAGCAGATATTTGACTTGGTCACCGTCGGCAACTCCTTAGTTTCTCTCGAAACGCTTGAGGAGCGCCAAAGGCCAAAGCCCCAGGTCAGCTCATCGATCCAGGCATTGGCACCGTGCTTGCGCCGGTTGCCGCGGTATCAAAGGGCCTGTTCCCTCCACCGCTCTAGATGAGCGCTTCGTCTCCACCAGGATAATTCCCGGATACCCCGGGGGCAAGCTGCTCCAACCCTCGGTCGACCCAACCGGCCAGGGAATCGTCGTTGAGCTGGTCGCCGTCAACAACGGCCCAACCCGGCACAGGGCGACCGGCAAAGTGGAGCAGCGATATGTCGGAGGGGGCCACCTCGTGGCTCTCGTCGAGGCGAAAACACAACTCGGCGCCGATAACGGCGACCACCAGTCGCCCGTCAACGAAGAATCCGGTCCCTGACAGCACCCGACCTTCGGAAAGGTCATACCGCGACAGAAGACGCCGCACCCCATCGCGTAGCTCGTCTTCAGTCATGTGAAAGTAATCTAGGGGTGGTCGGTAAGGTCCGGCTCCAAATGATCCGGATCTCATTCCATTGAGAATCGCCACCATTCGCCCGCCGCGGCTCCGCACGCTCTCGGAAGATGGGGACCGCACCGCAACCTGGCTCGAGCTGTTCTACGACCTCGTCTTCGTGGTGGCTGTCGCAGTTCTCGGCAGCAGGCTCCTCGAGGACACATCCTGGAGTGGCGTCTGGTCCTACGTCGCCTACATGGCCCTTCTGTGGTGGCTCTGGGCAAGCCACACCTTTTACGCCGACCGCTATGACACCGACGATCTGGTCTACCGACTTCTGGCTACCGGTCAGATGGCCGCTCTCGTGATAGCCGCGGCCTCACTCTCCTCTGGGCCGGCCAGCTCAACAGCGGCGTTCGCCGTGGCCTACACCCTGTCACGGCTCGTCCTCATCGCCATGTATGTGAGAGCCCGCAAACACGTGGCTGCGACCAGGACCCTCGTCACCGGGTACCTAATCGGTTTCTCGTTCGGCGCCGTGCTCTGGGCCATCTCGATCTTCGTCCCCGAGCCGGCCCGATTCGCACTCTGGGCGGCAGGATTCATCATCGATCTCGCAACACCGTGGGTCATGCGCCGGGAGCAGGCGCGCGTGCCGCTCGACGTATCTCATCTTCCGGAGCGTTTTGGGCTGTTCACAATCGTCGTACTTGGAGAAACGATTGCCGCGGTGGTTGTGGGGCTGTCTCACGTGGGCTGGTCCACCACCACCACTCTCGCCGCGATGTTTGGCGTGGGTGCGGCCGCTGGGATGTGGTGGATGTACTTCGACAACGTCGAGGGATCGGTGGTTCGGAGAAGAGACAAAGGCGGTCGCGCGTGGCGACCCACCGTGTGGATCTACTCCCACTTCCTGCTCGCCACAGGGGTGGCGATGGCAGGAGTAGGGCTGGAACACGCAGTTGTGAGTGCCGGCCATGGCGCCTTCGATGCCTCCGAACGCTGGCTGCTCGTCGGCTCATCCGCGGTTGCATTCGGCGCGATGGCACTGATCCATCTCGCCGCTTCTTCGACACGCTCTCCCACCCTTCACATGACGATCGCGCGCAACCGCGTCCTTGGCATCCCTCTCCTTCTCATCGTTGGATTCCTCTCGTTCCTTGGTTCGACCTGGGTGGCGTTGTTGGTGCTCTTGATCTGCGTTGGCCAGGTCATCGCGGACGCAGGGATGGCGGTGCAGGGCGAAACGAGTATTTAGGTCAAGACAGCCATACGATCGATCGCTTCCTGAAGGGTTGCCTCGTCCTTGCAGAAGGCGAAGCGGACGAGCCCGCCGCCATCATCGGGCCGGTGGTAAAACGCCGACGGCGGGATGGCCGCGACTCGTGCGGTCTCCACCAGATGACGACAGAAGGCCCGATCGTCGCCCAAACCGAAGTGCTCGTGACCGGCCATGAGGAAGTAGGTCCCCTGCGGGGGGTAGACGTCGAACCCGACGTCGGCCAGACCCTTGCTCAGAAGATCTCGCTTCTCCCGGTAGCTATCCCGAAGATCGACAAAGAATTGGTCTGGGGCGCCCAGGGCCTCTGCTGCGCCGTGTTGAACCGGCGTCGGTGTCGTGAAGGTGACGAACTGATGGGCGGCTCTCAGGCCTTTGGTGAGGCTGTCGGGCCCGATCCCCCAGCCCACCTTCCAACCGGTCAGCGAGAAGGTCTTGCCCAGTGATGACAAGGTGAGAGTGCGATCCCACATACCTTCATGCGAGGCGAGATGTTGATGACTGCCGTCGAAGACCATCTCCTCATAGACCTCGTCGGTAATGGCAATCGAGTCGAACTCGTGACACAGGGATGCGATCTCGCCCAGTTCTTCCCTGGAGAACACCCGCCCGGTCGGGTTATGGGGGTTGTTGACCAGGATCGCCTTCGTCTTGGCGGAAAATGCTGCTCGAAGTTCGTGCAGATCCAGAGCAAATTCAGGAGCTCGAAGAGTGACGTAGCGTGGAATGGCGCCGACCATCGAGATATAGACCGGATAGGCGTCGTAGTAAGGCTCGATCAGGATCACCTCATCGCCTGGGTTGATGAGACCCAGGAATGCCGCGGCCAGGGCCTCTGTGCAGCCGCAAGTCACGGTTACCTCGTTATCGGGGTCAATCGCTCGCCCGATACGAGGCCCATAACGAGATGCGATCGCCTCTCGAAGCGTCGGGATTCCGTGACTGGGCGGGTACTGGTCGTTCCCACCACCGACGGTTGCCTTCGCCGCGGCCCTCTTGACGAAGTCGGCCCCATCCCAGTTGGGGAAGCCTTGCCCGAGATTGACCGCGTCGTACTCCTGCGCCAGGGCGGTCATCTCAGAGAAGATGGTCACCCCGAAGGGCGCGAGACGGTCGGAAACGGACATGACGGCGACACTATCCCAGACGAGCCGCTCCCTGTCCTGACAACGATCCTCCCGCGGCTACCGTCGCCCGAATGAAATTTGGAGCGTTTGTACCGCAGGGATGGCGTCACGATCTGGT
>CAXMPS010000107.1:0-1611 GCA_964194995.1 uncultured Gammaproteobacteria bacterium
TTGAGCTTGTTCCTCAGACCCACGAGCTGAATCGCCAGGCAGTTGCACTACTTGCCTAACTGAGCCTGGCAGCGACGAGGCTAACGAGAGACCCGCACCGACCATTGAACCGGGGACATGGCGGCGTCACGGTGTATCCCGATTCGGTTGCAACGCAGACCCTCAGTCGATCCAGGAACAACGGCTTCGGATACGCGGGGAGAGAGCGAACGGTGAACTGGATCGACGCCTCCACGACACCGCAGCCGACATGATCGCCGACTGGATCGAACGACAAGACCCCCCAAACCAGCTAGCGCATATCCGGCAATATGGGCGGCTGGCTCGCTGCGTTGAGGTAGCGCATATGTGCCGATATGGGCGGGTGTTGTGTGTGTTCTTCGACACATCCGCAACGAGTTGACGCCCAAGGCCGACGAACGAAGACATGATCGCTCTTGGTCTGTCTCTCACCAAGCGTTGAACGTCAACTGCAGTGTTGCGGTGCGGGTCGGAACCCAAGACGTCGACCATGTGAAATCAACGGCTCATCGGTTGATCCCTGCTAGTAGACGTCGTCGCTCATCCTCAGTGAGCTCGCCGGCGGGCCGCGAGTGCCAATGTTGCCTCCGCTCTGTCTGAAGCTGGCGACCCATCGTGGACCTGATGTACGTCGACTCCGAATCTGGTAGCTCAGTGTCTGCGATGCCGGTACAGCCAGCAGGGGAGGGCGAAGCCGCAGGGCCGATTACTCGGCGGTCTTCAGGCGCCGGTCGTGGCCATCGCGGTACATTGTCGCTGTGGGTATGAGGTGGTCGAGCAGACCAGAACGTGGAACCGGCTTGGATTCGACGCTGAGGGGAGCGGTCCTCGGTTTCCGGGTCCTGGGGTGGGGGTGGATGATGCTGCTCGTCACCTTGACGCTGATCGATGACCACGCGACCAACTCTTCTGTTGTGATCGGTGCGGCGGTGCTTGGGACGCTGTGGGCCGCATTCACCTTGGCTATTGGGTGGCGAACTGACGAGCTCGGAAGTCTGTGGTTCGTTCTGAGCGACGGTGTCGTGGTGCTTGCGATCGGTGCGGCCTCGACCGTGTCAGGGGCACAGGATCTGTTCCATGGGGGTTACCTGATCTCCTGGATCCTGGTGGCCGCGTACGCCGGGGGACTTCTCGCGGCATTGGCTGCCAGTGTTGCTCTTACGATCGAGCAGGTATTGGTGCACGTGGTTGAGGGTCGGGGGCTGGTCGCGACCGGTGGCAGCGTCACCTTCTTCATCTTTGCCCTCATCGTTGGGTGGGCGTTTGATGCGTTGCGGTTTTATGACCGGCGTCGTCGTGCTGCCGAGGCCGATCTGGGTCGCGAGCGGACGGAGGCGGCTCGGTGGGAGGAGCGATTTGTGCTCGCGGATGATCTCCACGACTCGGTTCTCCAGACACTCCATGCCATCCGGTTGTCGGCGGAGAGCCCAGACGAGGTCAGGCATCTCGCACGGCATCAAGAACGGGAATTGCGCACAACCATTGCGGAGATGCAATCCAGGTTCGATGACAGTTTCCGAGCGGCACTGTTGGGTGCGACCGGTGACGTCGAAGACCTCTACCGTGTTGAGATTGATGCTGTGATCCGCA
>CAXMPS010000108.1:0-4248 GCA_964194995.1 uncultured Gammaproteobacteria bacterium
CGCTTGTCGGGTGGCTAACGACGAGCAGCCGTGGCCCACGCATGCTCAGCAACCTCAAACAAATCCTCGAATCGGACCAGTCGAGCTAGCTAACAGGTAGCGCATATCGGCACATATGCGCTAGCTGAGAGAGTGGATGAGCGAGCGCATATTGCCGGATATGCGCTAGTAGATTTTGGTGACATGGCCACGTCGGCATGATGCGGACTCCATTTTGTGGAGGGTGCCCTGATGTCCGATGCCCAGCCCTTGACAGGGCCCATCTGATTTCGATACGATACCGATTCGTTTCGTATTGAGGGAGCTTGGCTATGGACACGGAAACCATCCACCGGAGACGCTGGGCCACGCTTGTGGTGTTGTCACTCAGCTTGGTAATCATTGGCCTGGACAACACGATCCTCAACGTGGCACTACCAACCTTGGTACGCGAACTGGGGGCCAGCGCCAGCGAGCTTCAGTGGATCGTCGACTCGTACATCTTGGTGTTTGCTGGCTTGCTGCTGACCATGGGTGCACTTGGTGACCGCTTCGGCCGAAAACGTGCCCTCACCAGCGGCCTCGTCATATTCGGAGTGGCCTCGGTAGCTGCTGCATTCTCGGACTCATCGACATCCCTGATCATTGCTCGCGCCTTTATGGGTGTGGGTGCCGCTTTGATCATGCCGGCGACTCTGTCCATCATCACCAATGTGTTCGAGGGCAAGGAGCGGGGTAGGGCGATTGCAGCATGGGCGGCGGTAGCCGGAGTTGGCATCATCCTCGGCCCAGTACTCGGCGGTTATCTACTCGAGAGCTTCTGGTGGGGCTCCATCTTCTTCATCAATATCTTCGTGGTCGGTGCTGCCCTGGTAGGAGGTTTCTTCCTCGTGCCCGAATCGAGAGACCCGGAGGCGACACCGATGGATCCGGTTGGAGCAGGTTTATCGATCGTGGGTCTGGTGAGCCTGGTGTTCGCCATCATCGAGGCACCGTCGCGCGGTTGGACGGATCCGCTAATTCTTGCCGCCTTCGCTTTGGGTTTCGTGTTCATTGCCTTGTTCTTGTGGTGGGAGACACGAACAGCACACCCTATGTTGCGCCTCGAGTTCTTTGAGAATCCACGGTTCAGCGCGGCGAGCGTTGCGATAACGCTGGTGTTCTTCGCCCTCTTCGGCACCATCTTCTTGCTAACCCAATATCTCCAGTTCGTTCTCGGCTTCTCGCCGCTCGAAGCCGGCTTTCGGATAATGCCGATCGCCACGCTGATCGTCGCCGCTCCTCTTGCGGCCCGCATCACCGAACGAATCGGGACCAAGGTCGTGGTCAGCTCCGGGCTTCTCATCGTGACGGTGGCGCTGGGAATCTTGGCGCTCATCACGATCGACTCGAGCTACTCACATATGGCCTTGGGTCTCGCCCTGGTCGGCCTCGGGATGGGAGCGACCATGGCACCTGCGACGGAGTCGATCATGGGTTCGCTTCCTCTTGCCAAGTCAGGGGTCGGTTCGGCGATGAACGACACCACACGCCAAGTCGGCGGCGCACTAGGTGTCGCCATTCTCGGGAGCATCATGGCGTCCATTTATGCCTCGACTATGGCTCCTGCGGTAGCTCCATTGCCCCCCGAAGCAGCCGAGGTGGCTGGCGACTCCATCGGTGGTGCGCTGGCGGTCGCTTCCAACATCGGCGCAGCAGCCGAGGGGCTGGTTGTTGCGGCCCAATCCGCCTTCGTCGACGGGATGCAAACGTCGATTTGGGTGGCCGCAGCCGTTGCGCTGGTGGGCGCCATATTGACGTGGCGGTTCCTTCCCGCCCGGGCTGTGGACACCAGCGAACCAGCTCGGGCATCAGATGACCAACCTCGATCCGCCACCAACTGATCCGCTTGACGTGGCCACCGTCGCCACGCCGGGTCGCCCACGTGACGCCGCGATCGATGATGCAGTGATGGAGTCTGCGCTGACGCTGCTGGACGAAAACGGCCCGGGACCCTTGAGCATCGACGCAATCGCGGCACACGCTGGTGTCAGTAAGGCGAGCATCTATCGGCGCTGGGACTCAAAGGGCGATGTGTTGATTGACGCCATCAACAGCCTGGCGGGCGATATAGAGGAACCCGATACCGGTGCAATACGGAGCGACCTCATCCGCATCGTGGGTTCCTTAACCCACTTCATGTCCGACGCTAGAGCAGGATCACTCCTCCCCTGGCTGGTCGGCGAGATAGCAGCCGGGTCCGAAATGGGGATTCGCTACCTCGAAACGGTGATCATGCCCCGCCGCGCCATGATGTCCCGCGGCATAGACTGCTCCGTGGACCGCGGTGAGCTGCGCATAGACCTCGATGTCGCCGTAGCCGTTGACATGCTCATCGGACCTCTGGTCGTCGGCAAGCTAACGAGGTCAGCAGAACTGTCCAATCCGATGCGGCACGCTGTCCTCGTCGACACCCTGCTGGCAGGCTGGACGCCCGTCCCAACCTCCACACCACCCGACAGAGTGACTAACTGAGCGATACCACGTGTCGGGATCAACCAAGACCCCGTGCTGTTAGCAGTACTACCGCTGTGTACCACCCGCCCATATATCGGCCCATATGCGCTACCTCGCATGCCAAACGGGACCGCCCATGTTGCCGGTTACGCGCTAACTGATTCCGGCGAATCGCTCGGGGAGCGCGAACAGAATGCCGGTTTCAGTGCGGTCTCGAGATCGTCTGCACTCTGCGCACCTCGGATGACAGCGCCTAGTACATGGGCTCCCCTCCAGGACTACGGCTCCGCCTCGCCGAATCGCATAGATCGGCACGTCCGTGCTCGCCTTGGGTTGGTTGTAGGTTCGGCCCTATGACGGAGTCTCAAGATCGCTGGAGCCGCTGGTTGCTGCATGGCC
Organism: uncultured Gammaproteobacteria bacterium; assembly: GCA_964194995.1. GTDB lineage: Bacteria > Actinomycetota > Acidimicrobiia > Spongiisociales > ZC4RG35 > JACZUI01. Next base: position 2,875 of record CAXMPS010000108.1, read on the forward strand.
GGTTCGGTGATGACGAGGTCGCGCTGCAGCGCACCCTGGAGTTCCTCGAGCCGATCCGGGACCGAGTCCTAGCCGCAGCACGGATCAGCCCAGGTGCTGTCGTGGCGGATGTCGGATGTGGAGATGGCTTGCTCGGATTCGGTGCTCTCTCCCTGGTCGGTGACACCGGGCGTGTCGTGTTCGCCGACGTGTCCGAAGAGCTATTGGAACAGTGCCGAGCCATCGCAACAGAACTGGAGGGGGCCGACCGTTGCCGGTTCGTGCACACGGGTGCCGAATCGCTCGAGGGGATCGAAGACGGCTCCATCGATGTGGTGATGACTAGATCGGTGCTCATCTACGTCGAGGACAAAGCCAGCGCGTTCACCGCGTTCCTTCGGGTGCTGCGACCAGGTGGACGCATCTCCCTGTATGAGCCGATCAACCGGCGCTACACCGAACGCAACCGAGACACCCTGTTCGGTTACGACGCCACACCGATCCAGGATCTCGCCGCGAAAGTGTGGACCATCTTCGAAGCGGCCGTGCCAGCTGAGGGGCCAATGATGGGCTTCGACGAGACCGACCTGTTTCGGCTTGCCGAAAGCTCGGGTCTCTCGGAGATCGCGGTGACCTTGGAGCTCTCAAGCACCGACAGACCCCCGTTCGCAGGGGTGGCCTGGGACGACTTGATGAAGATCAGCCCCAACCCGCACGCCCCCACCTTCGGCGAAGCGATCGACCAGGGTCTCACCCCCGACGAAGCCAGGTCTGTTGAGTCGTATCTCCGTCCCCTGGTCGACGAGAACGCCGGAGGACCGTTCCGCAGCGCCGACGCCTACGTCTCCGCAGTGAGGCCCTCCCTCTAGCCACACCGAACACCCAATCTGCTCAATAACGAGCGTTACGCCGAGTGCTCGGGATGGGCACATATTGAGCGGCGGCTCGACCCGCCCATATCGGCACATATGCGCTACCTGCGAGAGTGGACGAGGTAGCGCATATGTGCTGTGAGCTCAAGGGGTGGATGCAACATCATGGCGGGTTGAGGACTCGTTGTGGAGGTTGCTATGGGAAGGTTCACCGAGGCGGAGATGGCGGAGGTTTGGGAGCGGCGACAGGCGGGTGAACCGACCCGGGTGATTGCTCGTCGGTTGGGTCGGAACGTCTCTTCGATCCGGAGGGTGTTCGAGAACACGGGCGGGGTCTGTCCAGCGCGGAGGAGACGTTCCCCACGACACTTGTCTTTGACCGAACGTGAGGAGATTTCTCGTGGTGTGGCTGCTGGTGATTCGTTGCGGGTAATCGCTGGCCGGCTGGGCAGGGCGCCCTCAACGGTGTCACGGGAGGTGACCCGCAATGGTGGCCGCCACCGATATCGGGCGCATTGGGCGG
>CAXMPS010000109.1:0-4058 GCA_964194995.1 uncultured Gammaproteobacteria bacterium
CCCGTAGCGGTGATCGCCATGGCCGATCGTGTCAAGAAGAACCGCCCGGTCACAGACCTGTACAAGATGGAGGGAGTCTCGCATTGGCCGATGATCGAAGTCCCCGAATACATAGGGGATGCGATTATCGCCCGACTCGACAGCGTCTAAGCCCATCCACGTCGTCCCCCCCACCAACTGCTCGGCCCTAGCAGCTATCGCATAACCGGCATTATGGGCGGCCGAGAACCGGTGCTTCCATAAGCGCTGGAGCCGAGTTGTGGGTCAGTCGGGGCGGACTGCTGGGAACGGCCGAGGCAGTTTGGTCCGCGAGAGGTTGCGAAACCAAGCAAACCGACACGAACCTCTACGAGCCAGAAGCCCTTTTGCGACAGGGGCTATCGCTCGTTCACCAAGCCCGGCAAAGCGCCCTGCACGGGTTTCCTAAACCGGGTGCCGCAAGTTCGATCCTTGCCGAGGGCGCCAGAGCCGGGTCTCACCGGTTTGAGGCCTGCTGTGGCTCTAGGCTCGCTGGATGGAGCCGGTTTCTGCCTATGCGCACCTCGGTTCGCAGCAGATTGCGTATCAGGTGTTTGGTGATGGACCGATCGACCTCGTAGTCACCGCAGGATTTTGGGGATCCTTCGATGTGGAATGGGAGAACCCAGCAATCCGCCTGTTCTATGAGCGGCTCTCCGGCTTCTCGCGGGTCATCCGTTTCGATCGAAGAGGTACCGGTGGTTCCGACCCCCTCCCACTCGACGCGCTTCCACCGTGGGAAGCCTTCGCCCAGGAAATCGAGGCGGTGATGGACGCAGCCGGCTCGGAGCAGGCAGCGCTCATGGCCATTGCCGACGTCGGACCGGTGGGTCTTCTCTACGCGGCCACGCGACCGCACCGAACCCAAGCCCTTGTCTTGTTCAACACGACCGCTCGGTTCATCGTTGCCGACGACTACCCGATCGGCCTCACCAATGATGAGTACCAAGCCATGGGCGAGGCAATCGGCGAGGAGTGGGGTACTTCCCCCGAGGCGGTGGCACGATACTTCTACCCAAGCCAGGCTTCCGATCCGCAGTTCCTCCAATGGCTGACCAAGCTGCAACGGGCCATCACAAGCCCAACCGCGGTGTTCCAGTACGCCATGGCGGCAGCGGAAGCCGACGCGCGGCCGCTTTTGAGGTCGGTACACGTACCCGTGCTCGTCTTCCACCGAATTGACAGTGGCTTCACCCCGCTCGCGCACGGCAAGTACGTCGCCGACCACATCGATGGAGCCAGGCTGATCGAGCTCCCGGGAGGCGACGACTACCCCTATTTTGATCAGGTCGACTTGACCATCTCTGCGCTCGCAGAGTTCCTCACCGGCGCCCCGTACCAGCCGGCTTCGGATCGCGTCCTGGCCTCGGTGCTGTTTACCGACATCGTCGACTCCGCAGGCCGCGCCGAAGAGGTCGGTGACGCACAGTGGAAGGAGCTTCTCGACGTCTACGACCAACGCTCGACCCAGGTGGCCGCATCGTATGGAGGCCGGGTGGTGAGAAGTACCGGCGACGGGGTGCTCGCCATGTTCGACGGGCCCGGCCGCGCCATCAGAGCCGCACATGATCTGGTTGATCAGCTCGAAGGTGTCGGCCTGTCGGTGCGGGCGGGCATCCATACCGGGGAGGTCGACCTTCTCGGCGAGGATGTGGGCGGCACCGCGATCGACCTCGGCGCCCACGTCATGGCGGAGGCCGAGCCGAATGAGATCCTGGTCTCGTCGGCCGTCCGCGATCTTCTCACCGGCTCAGGACTCGGTTTCGCCGACCGAGGCGAATACTCGTTCGATGGCATCGAAGGCGAATGGAACCTGTTCGCCGCCGTTCCGGACATCTACAGCTCCCTCACCGAGCGCGAACGAGTGATGCTTGGCCTCATCGGCGAAGGCCTGAGCGACCGGGAGATCGCCGACCGCGAATCCGTGAGTATCACGCTTGCCAAGATCCGCATCTCCCAGCTGCTGACCAAACTGGGATTGCGGGACCGGATCCATGCAGTGATCTATGCACACGAGCACGGTCTCGTCGCGCCACCTTCCGACGCATCCGCACCGGAATAGACGCACAGAAGAGAAAGGGGTTGGAACGCCGATGTTTGAGGTCGTTTACTACTCGATGACGGGGAACACCAAGAAACTCGCCGATGCAGTTGCCAGTGAGCTCAATGTCGCTGCAGAGAACGTCAATACGAACACCAAGCTCGCTGACGAGTCCCTCGTCTTCCTGGGTACCGGGCTATACGGTCCGTTCCAGAACGGCGGACTCAAGCAGTTCATCAACAGAACGGATTTTTCAGGGAGAAAGGTTGCGCTCTTTGGTACGTCGGGAGAAGGTAAGGGAAAAGAGGTTGGAGCCCTAGAGCATGCGGTATCGAAAAAGGGTGCCGACATCGTCGGCAGATTCCACTGCAAAGGGGCGTTTCTCCTCTTCATCAACCGAAACCACCCCACGAGCAAGGACCTGGAGAACGCAAGGAACTTTGCCCGGCAAGTAGCCGACGGTTGAAATCGCCAGCGACACCTCGCCTAGCCCGGTGGCTATTTATCCTCGACGTCCGACCGCGCCGGCGCATCGGAATCGTCCGTCTCACGCTCGGGGTGCATCCGCAAACTCGCCATTGAGCGCTTTGGTGTGGCTGGTGCTTCCGATCTCTCGAACTTGGCAATGTCAAAGAGGGTGAGAACCAAGACGCAGGTACTCAAGAACGCAACGCCCAAGGCGATGAGGATGGAGGGGACGAGATCCTCCCGGCCAGGGCTGAGGCGTCCAGTCACGAGTGGCAGGATCACGATGAGCGCCACGCCCGCCGTGCCGATCACCTCGTTGATGGCGAGCGTTCTGTTTCCTGTGACCCGCATCACCGGACGGACACCACGCGCGGTGCTGACATTGGTTACCACGAGGCCCACGATCAACGTCCAGAACACCAGCCAGCTCCAAACATCGGGCAGGGCAACCAGGGTCAGGCACAGGGCAAGTGGAATGGAATAGAGGATCAGTACGATCCGGGTGCTCGAGCGGAAGTACGGTTCAACCACCTCACGGGACCTCTCGAGCTGGCTGAATCCGATTTGGATGTAGAAGATCATCCCCACCAGAAACAGGCCGATGAGACCGGCCGAGACCTCGGCCACGGTGAGGAGGAAGGCATCCGATACTGGGTCCATTGGTGACCTACTGAGGTGGCCATCGGCGCTGCGTCACCACGCAAGGATAACGGCCACGGTGCTGCGGACGATGTCGATTAACGTCGATCCGGCTGGGAGGAGGTAACGATGGAGATCGCCCGAATCGCCACACTGATCATTGCCACACTCATGGTGGGCCTGATGGCTGGCGTCTTCGCCATCTACGCCAACGCGATCATGCCCGGGCTGAGCCGCACCGACGACCGGACCTTCGTCGGAGCGTTCCAGTCGATCGACACTGCGATCATCAACCCGTTGTTCCTCATGACCTTCTTCGGAGCCCTGGTGGTCACGGGTATTTCCGCGGCGCTCCATCTGAGCAACGATTTCCGATCAGGCCTCCCATGGATCGTGGTCGCGCTCGCGCTGTACCTAACAGTTGTCGTCATCACGCTCGTAGTCAACGTACCGCTCAACGACGCAATCAAGGCTGCCGGAGCGCCCGATGAACTCGGCGATCTCGCTGGGGTGCGCGAGCAGTTCAACGAACGACGGTGGGTTGGTTGGAATCTCGTTCGGGCAGTCGCGACGACCGCCGCATTTGGCTGTCTGACATTGGCCCTCGTCCTGTTGGGTCGCGCCGGATGATCGGTTGAGGCGTAGAGCGGGTGACCAACCGGCTCGAGGCGAGCTCGTCCACCCCGTCGTATCGAATCGAGAGCCTCTCGGCTGAAGCGGATCGAGGCTGACCGAAAGTCAGTTGGTCCCCGCACCGCCCTCGGCGAGCTCGATGGCCTCCTCCATGAGGTCGATATCGGCGCGCAGCTTCTCCGCCCACTGGGCCAGCTCGGCCGCGTCCTTCAGCGCCTGGCTGACCTCCTGGTGACGGAGCTCTTCGATCTCCTGCATT
>CAXMPS010000110.1:0-1831 GCA_964194995.1 uncultured Gammaproteobacteria bacterium
GTTCCCGCTCAGCTGACCTTGACTCAACTGAGTCCCGATTCGATCCCGACCTCTTTCACTCCGCGCCGTCGGCGCCCTCGTCGCTATCGCCAGACGAGGAACGGCCCCGCCCGATCAGGACGCCAGCAAGTATCGCCACCGACAGCAGGAGACCCCGGATGATCAACGCCTCTGTTGGTATGCCCTCGGACTCATCAACTGGCGCCTCAGTTGTGGTCGGAGCCTGTGTCGTATCCGGAGCCTGTGTCGTATCCGGAGCCTGTGTCGTGGTCGGAGCCTGGGTCGTATCCGGAGGTTGCGCCTCCGGGGGCTGTGTGGTGTCTGGAGGAGTCGGTGTAGTAACCGATCCGTCCCCAGGGAGGGAAGTCGGAACCTCGCCATCCTCAGAGCATCCGGCTGCAAAGAACGCCAGAACCAAAAAGACCGACATCACCGCGGCTCGTTTCAACAACATGGACCCCCTTCGATCCGGCGGCACTGTAGGCGGCTCGTCAACACTGAAGCTCCTAGTGCAGTCGATTCAGCAGATGACGGGCGGCACATCCGAGACGATGCCACCATCGACTCACGTGAATATGGGCGTATCGCACCGTTGGTGGAAGATGATCTGTATCTACGATCTTGGATGGCGCATCTGTGGTTAGGGTCGAAGGCGAGAGCAGTGGAGGTGAACAACAGTGGATAGCGGAATCGCGATCACGGTGGCCGGGTATCCGTACGATCGGGTGCAGGGTCTCGCTGTCGAGGGCTGCGACATACGGTTCGAGAGATCCTCGATTGGGGAGATGAACACGCATGTGTTCGATGGTCCGCGCACCCGAGAAGTTACCGAGATTGGTCTACTGCCGTATCTGATCGCGTACACAAACAGTGGCTTTCGCGATTACGTGCTGATTCCGGTCTTCCCGCTCCGTACTTTCCGACACAAGAGCATCTTCGTTCGAACGGATCGAGGTATTAGCCAGCCCGAGGATCTGCGTGGCCGACGTGTTGGAACACCTGGCTATTCGATGACCTCCCTCACATGGATCAGGGGCATGCTCCAACATCAGTACGGGGTCTCCCCGGATGAAATCGAGTGGGTGCTCTCGACTGGGGATTCGTCTGCGGGCGTTGCGGGAACCCGCTCGGCGCATGAGCAGCTGATCCCCGATGGTGTCCAGGTCACCTACGGGACCCCTGGCAAGGACGAGTCCGAACTACTTGTGGATGGTGAGGTTGATGCGCTGTTCCATGGTGTCGAGCCCCAGGCATTTCTAGAGGGGAATCCGCTGGTAGGGCGACTCTTTGCGGATAGCCGGGAAACCGAACGGCAGTACTTCGCAGATACCGGGATCTTTCCGGTCGCTCACGGCATCGCGATCCGCGCTGACATGATCGCCGATGCGCCATGGCTTCCCGAGGCGGTCTTCCGGGGTTACGCGACGGCAAAGCAACGTGCGCTGGGTCGGCTCAGAGCGATGGGATGGGCGATGATCTCGCTTCCGTGGCTCGGTCAGGAGGAAGAGGCCACACGCCAGGTCATGGGCGACAACTTCTGGCCCTACGGAATCGAGCAGAACCGCAAAACGCTGGACGCCCTGCTTCAGTACTCACACGAGCAGGGTTCGCTCGCTAGAGAACTTGCGGCGGACGAGATATTCCACGAATCAACTATCGCATTATCCGACTCGCCCCCAGGTAGCGCATAACCGGCAGGGACGATGGGTGGGTGCGCTGATCGTGGTGGATGGCTGACACCGTCGGTCTGTATCTACGGTTGGTTAATCCTCGGGGTTCTGTCTGGCTCACGAACCGGCTGACACCCTGTGTGGGGTTGTCTTTCGAATGA
>CAXMPS010000112.1:0-5164 GCA_964194995.1 uncultured Gammaproteobacteria bacterium
CCGTCTTGGCCTCCCCGTCGAGATGGGAGGGATGCCGGTTCCGCCGAGTCTTGGCTGGGCCACACAAGAGTTTCAGCTTGCTGCCAACACCACCACCTCCTGGTACTCGGGTGCGGGCCTCTTTGCCCGGGTTCTGTACGAGGAAGGTACGGAGGAACAGAAGGAATTCGCCAAGCGTGCGGTGGAGAAGAATTGGGCGGGAACCATGGTTCTCACCGAACCGGATGCCGGCTCAGACGTGGGGGCCGGCTCAACCAAGGCCACAGACCAGGGCGACGGAACCTGGCACCTCGAGGGCGTCAAACGGTTCATCACGGGAGGCGAGCACGACGCCGCCGACAACATCATCCATTTGGTTCTCGCTCGCCCTGAAGGTGCCATCGCCGGGACCAAGGGTCTTTCGCTGTTCATGGTCCCCAAGTATCTGGTGAACGAAGACGGCTCACTTGGCGAGCGCAACGGTGTTTTCGCCACCAATCTCGAGAAGAAGATGGGTCTCAAGGGCTCGACCACCTGCGAACTGACCTTCGGGATGGACCGCCCCGCCGTCGGTTATCTGGTTGGCGACGTCCACGACGGAATCCGTCAGATGTTCCTTGTTGTCGAAGGGGCCCGGATGATGATCGGGACCAAGTCGATGGGAACCCTCAGCACCGGCTACCTCAACGCTCTGGAATACGCCAAGGAGCGCCGGCAGGGCGCCGATCTCACTGAGGCGACAGACAAGACGGCGCCGAAGGTGCCGATCATCGATCACCCCAACGTGCGTCGCAGCCTGATGACTCAGAAGGCGTATGCGGAGGGCCTTCGCGCCCTGGTCATGTACACGGCGTGGGTGCAGGACCAGGTGATACTTCATCCCGGGGACGACAAATGGGAGCGTCGCTCGGATCTGCTTCTGCCGATGGTCAAGGGGTATTCCTCGGAAAAGGCCTATGAGCAGCTGGCCCAGTCTCTCCAGGTCTTCGGCGGTTCGGGCTACACCCAGGACTATCCGATCGAGCAGTACCTCCGGGACACCAAGATCGACACGATCTACGAAGGCACCACCGGTATCCAGGCGCTGGACCTTTTCTTTAGGAAGATCGCACGCGACCAGGGATCAGCTCTCAGCTCGCTGGTGGGCGAGATGACTGAATTCGTCAAGGGCGGGATCGATGACGATCCCTTGGCGAAGGAGAGGGAGCGTCTTGGCGTCATGCTGGACGATGTCCAGACGCATATCGGGAAAATGGTCGAGCATCTCATGGGCTCATTCGCCGGCGATTCCGAGGAGATCTACAAAGTCGGGTTGCAAACGAACGCCCTGCTCGAGTCATTGGCCGAGGTCATCATCGCCTGGCGGCTGCTGGTCCATGCCGAGATCGCCATCGGGAAGACCGATGATCCCTTCTACGAGGGGAAGATCGAGTCGGCGAGATGGTTCTTGAGCATCACCGCACCGCAGGTGGCGGTACGCAGGGCTTCTGCCGAAACCGAGGACGCCGGGCTGATGGAACTTCCGGTCGAGTCGTTCTGAGAAACCGGTAGCAAAGACACGCAGCTACTACCTTCGAATCTGTGTCCGGTGCCGCGCTCGTTGGTTTCGTCGGCCTCCTAGTCGGGGTGCTCCTCTTCATCATCGCGCTCATTGTCTGGCAGCAGGCGAAACGCACCCCCTCCTATGAGCCCCTCGAGTACGTGGTCGAAGATGCCGTTCGCCATGTCGAGGCTGGTCTCGAGGCCGAAGGCAATGCGAACCTGAAACGGGCTGATATCAGAAGGATTCTCGAGTGGGAGGTCTTCTACCTCCAGGGTCTCGCCCAGAAGAAGAGGAGCAATCCGGTGGAGACTGTTGCCGGGGGCCATGAAGCTTCGATCTCTTACATCGTTGACCAGATCCGGTTGAAACACGGGGTGTCCTACGCTTCTGCGGATGTTGAAGACGTGCTTCGATACGAGGCGGACTACTTGATGAGGATTGGCGCGATAGGAGAGCCAGTGGAAATGGCCGGAGGTGAAGAGGAATGAACGTGCGATGCGGCTCTTGCCGCACCGAGTTCGAGGTAGCGGGACCGGGCAAGTACTCATGCCCTGTCTGTGGTTCGGTCAACGTCGTCAGGGATCAGGCCACTGCTACACCGTCGCCCTCCGTTGGCGGCTACCCAGCAGCTCCCGGTGTTGCCCCCGGCGATGTCCCGCCACCGCCTCCACCTCCACCACAACCTCCGATGCCCAAGATTGAGTGCCCAGAGTGTGGGTTCGGGTTCTTTGTGGGACAGATCGCTACTGCGACGTGTCCCAACTGCGAGGCAGAGGTCGAAACGGGCTTCGAGGACGCCGAAGAGAGCGACGATTGACCAGGCTCGGGCGGTTCGAGGACTATCGGTTCATTGGAGTTCGAGACACGATGATCGTGTACGACTGCGACATTCCCGAAGAATTCGAGAGGCTAGAGACGATCGTGGTCGAGGAAGACCTTGTGGCAGCCAATCAGCTTCAGGCCTTTGCCCCCGACACAGTCCAGGAGGCGAAGAACCGGGGCTTCCACCCCTGGTAGGGGATTACTTGACTCTGTCTAGGCCTCGAATCCCTGGGCGACGAGCCTCCCGATCTTCTCCCCGCGTCCGTGGAAGAAGTGGTCGCCGGCGGTGAGGACCAAATCGATCGACTGCGATTCTGTGTAGCGTCGCAGCAAGTCGATATCGACCACCTGATCCCGGGTTCCGGCGATGATTCGCTTGGGACCGCTGGGCAGCTTTTCCGGTAGCCCGTCGGGCGGCGGGGCGATCCCTACATACGGGACTGCGTTCGGCTGGCCTGCCATCCAACGGAGCACCGTCGCAGCGCCAAACGACCAGCCGGCGATGCCCAGGGGAAGACTCCTCCCAGACGCTTTCTCCACGGCCGAAGTGATGTCCAGTTGCTCGGCCTCCCCATGGTCGTGGGTACCGGTGCTCTCCCCGGTTCCCCGAAAGTTGAAACGCAGCACCGAGAACCCATGCTCGACCAACCGGGTTGTTACCGCGATCATCAATGGCGCCATCATCGACCCGCCTTGAAGGGGATGGGGATGACAGAACACCACGACCCCTCCAGGATCGTCCGGGGAATCCCAGCGCGCTTCCAGCGTTTCACCATCTGAAGTGTCGAAGGTGAAGCGCTCTGTCATCGCAGCGCTATGAAGAACCAGGCCGCAGCAGCACCCACGATCACGAAGGCGAGGACGGCGGAGATGATGAGAAGCCAGCGAGTCTGCATCCGTTGGGGAGAGTAACGACAGCTCGAACTATTCTCGCTTGGGAAGCACCAGCGAAAGGTCAGATTTGTACGACATCGTCATAGTTGGCGGCGGTCCGGGTGGATACGCCGCAGCCCTATACGCGAGCAACTTCGGGCTCTCGGTCGGGCTTGTCGAGAAGGAACGTCCCGGCGGAACCTGTCTGATTCGAGGATGTATCCCGGCGAAGCAATGGCTGTATATCGCCGAGGTGTACAGCACGGTGAGCCACGCCGCGGAATTTGGTGTAATTGCCGGCCAGCCAGAACTCGATTGGTCAGCCGCACTGGCCAGGAAGAACCAGACAGTCGAGGGCCTGGTTCGCGGTCTTGGGGGCGTTCTAAAGAAGAAGGGCGTCGAGATCATCGAGGGATACGGCAAGCTGGCCGGCCCAGGAAGGGTGGATGTCGAGACCGAGTCCGGCATAAAGACGGTGGAGGGTGGATCGGTGATTCTGGCTACCGGTTCTTATTCCAGAACCATCCCGGGCTACGAACTAGACGGGTCGAAGATCGTCAGTTCCGACCATGCGCTCGACTGGCCGGAGCAGCCCGGAAGTGTGGCGATCATCGGGGGTGGCGTGATCGGATGTGAGTTCGCCTCGTTCCTCGTCGACCTGGGCACCGAAGTGCACGTGTTCGAGGTGATGGATCAGATCATCCCTGAATCGGATTCCGAGGCTGCCAAGCAGCTTCAGCGTCAGCTTCAGCGTCGTGGAATCAAGTTCCACATCGGGGTTGGGGTCGAGGCGCCCACCATCGGTGACAAGGTCATGGTTCCCTATGGCGCCGAGTCGGTTGAGGTCGACGTCGTTCTGGTCTCGGTGGGCCGCGGTCCCAACACCTCTGACGTGGGTCTCGAGACGACATCGGCCCAGATCGACAAAGGTTTTGTGGTCGTCAACCCAGACACGATGGAGACCGACCAGCCGGGTCTGTACGCAGTGGGCGACATCGTGGCCGGCTCACCCCAATTGGCTCATGTCGGCTTCGCTGAAGCCATCGCTGCTGTGACCTACATCGCCACCGGAGAAGTGCAGCCGGTCAACTATCAGGCCATCCCCAGGGTGACATACACACACCCGGAGGTCGCCGAGGTGGGGATCACTCAGGCTCAGGCCGCCGAGCAGGGGCTCGAGGTCGAAGTGACCAAACATGCTTTCAACGGGGTAGGGAGAGCCATCATCATCGGCCAGAACCAGGGCTTCGCCAAGGTCGTCGCCGTGAAAGACGGCCCCATCGTGGGAGCGAGTGTGGTCGGTCCGCAGGCCGGCGAACTAATTCACGAGCTGATGTATTCGGTGGGGTGGGAAGCCCTGCCTGCGGAGGCGGCAGCATTCATCCACGCCCATCCTTCCCTTTCCGAGGCGGTTGGTGAGACACTGTTGTCAGCATCCGGCCGCAGTCTTCACTGAGAGGAGCGAACTTGTCTACGACGGTAACGATGCCCCAACTGGGCGAAACGGTCACCGAGGGGACCATCCTGAAGTGGGCGAAAACGGTTGGCGAGTCAATCGTTGAAGACGAGGTGCTCGTTGAGATCTCGACCGACAAGGTCGACACGGAGGTTCCCTCCCCGGCGTCGGGCACGATCCTCGAGATACTCGTTCATGAAGGTGACACCATTGAGGTTGGGACACCCATGGTTGTCATCGGGGGTGCGGATGAACCATCAACAACCGAGGTGACTCCGGCTGCGGAGCCGGTTGAACCCGTTGTTGAGGCTGCCCCGGAGGCAACTCCAACTCCAGCAGTTGTAGAGCCAGCGGCGGCAGCCCAGGAGCCGGTGCCGCAACCATCAACTGCCGAGGTCGAAGCGTTCTTTTCAGAGGCTGACGAGGCCGACGCCAAGCCTCACCCCCTGTCGCCTGTGGTGCGCAAGCTGATTCGAGAGAACGAGATTGAC